>NZ_JAJVKV010000009.1:300000-428376 GCF_024198175.1 Pyxidicoccus xibeiensis | reverse complement strand
ACCGGATGACCGCGGTCAACCAACTGCTCGTACGTCCGAGCCGCGAGCACCTGAGTCCGTTTCGGCCGGAGCACACGCACTCGCGGCCGTCTGCTCCCCGCCATGGCGAGTCATGCTCGCACTGCGGCGCTTATGCATCCATCGGACGCATCAGTATCGTTAATTTTTTCTCACGCCCTCAGTCCTCGGGGCAGATCTGCCCCCAGGGGCAGCAGTCCGAACAGCTCGTGCTCTCGTCGTTGGAACAGAGGCCATCCCCGCAGTAGCCGCCACAGTCGCTGGCGCACGCAGTGACCCCCTCGGTGCAGAGGCCATCCCCGCAGTAGCTACAGTCACCCGGACACGAGGAGAGGGTCTCGCTGCCATAGCACATGCCGTCACCGCAGTAGCCACAATCACTGACGCACGACCCGGCGGTCTCGAACGAGTTACACGTGCCATCGCTGCAGAAGCCACAGTTGATGGTCACCCAGCTCCCACCGGTGCCCCGGCTCGAGCCCTGCCCATAGACCTTGTGGAAGCCAGAGGCGGGCAGCGCGTTGTTCTGGATGATGTGGCCCAGGATCGAGTAGATGCTGTGGGAGGGAGACTCTCCACCAGAGCCCCCATCGGCAAACCCGAGCAGCTGGGTTTCGAGGTAGTACAGGGAGGAGCCACCACTCGAGCCCGTCACGATGGGGACATCCACCTGGAAGCTCACGTTCCGATAGGAATAGGTGGTGTTGTAGCTCCTCCAGCTTCCCAGGAGCTTCTTCTCTCCGGACATCTGCAGTTCGACGCCCGCCCTCCGGTAGGTATTGATGCCATCGGAGCTGACGTAGACGAGCGAGCGCAGGTACATATCCAGACGCCGGTCGCTGCTCTGGTAGCGCCCGCTGCGCTCGTAGCCACAGTGGTGCTGGGCCGTGACACCGTGCTCGCCAGCATACCGCGCGACCCGGACTCCCTCCTCGGGCACCAGCTCCGGCTCCGCCTCCAGTTGCTCGCGAATCCGTGGCGACGCGACGTACTTCTCGACGGTCTCCGGGCGCCCATCCCGCGAGATGATCAGCATGTCGGGGGTGACCTTGTGAATGACCCCATTGACGTAGAAGACACCCGCGCGGTTGACCAGTCCGGCATAACCAGGGGAGGAGAGCCGCGGGCGGAGGGTACCCTCGGAGGCATCAATGACATCGGCGTATGCTTCGAGGAGGCGCTCCTGCTCCACGGGCGTCTGGGCGGACTCGAGCTGCCGTTCCGCCAGTGTCAACGTGCGCCTCAGGGAGGTGAACCCGATGCGCTCCTCCCAAGACACCTGCTCTTCCGGTGACATCCGCGAGATTGCTTCCATGGCAGCGAAGAACGCCTGGGCCGACTGGAAGTGGAGGGCGCCCGCGTCATCCACGCGCACCATGGGAACGTCACTGGCTGCTTCGGGCTCGAGGTCCACCTGGCTGCAAGAGGCCATGACCAACAGGCACGCAATCCTCATGGCGCTCGTGAGTCGCTTCCTGGGTGTCTGCGTCACATTCCCTCCTGGTTCGCGTTGGAAATGAACAAGCAAGGTGCTTCTTCCCCTGTAGCCACTCAGGGTGAAAAACTGATCACTTACGGTTAATGTTGACTTGTTGTCAAGCCGCATTCCCGCGGGCGGCGCCCTGGCTCAGCCGTCGTGTCCCCGCCAGTGAGGGGACACGCAGTGCGGTGGGAAGGCAGCCGACGGACTGACGCCTTGCAGGGTCAGTCCACCACGGCGGTGGCTTCAATCTCGACGAGGACGCCCGGCTCGAAGAGCACGGAGACCCCGATCAGGGATGCCGGCGCCGGAGTGATCCGCAGCTCCTTGGCGACCTGTTCGACGCCGGCGAGGAAGTCGGAGAACATCTCGCGCTTCCAGTCGACCACATAGAACGTCAGTCGGACGACGTCGCTGAACGTTGCCCCGGCAGCCGCGAGGGCGATGCCGACGTTGCGGTAGGCCTGTGCCACCTGTCCAGCCAGGTCACCTCGTGCGACGAGCTGTCCATTCGCGTCATACGCAACCTGCCCGGCGATGTGCACCTGCCGGGTGCCGGTGGCAATCGCCACCTGTCGGTACGCGTCGGTCTTCATGATTCCATCGGGGTTGATGAGAGTTACGGGCATGGGTGCGCTCCAGTGGGCCGTGTCGGGTGACGAAGTCCGAGGACGTCGCCGCCCCAGGGTGAAGGGGTGATTGCCGGGCTCGTATACCGAGCCCATTGACGAACGGCGTTCCCCTCTGCGGCGAAGCGGGCGCTACACTGGAGCGCCTTCCATGAAACGCGCCCAGCTGGATGAGATCTTCGCCTTCATGTCCGTCGTGGACGCGGGCAGCTTCGTGGGCGGCGGCCGGGCCATCGGCCTGACGCGCTCGGCGGCTGGCAAGGCCCTGGCCCGGCTGGAATCCCGCCTCGGGGTGCGCCTGCTCAATCGCACGACGCGCCACATGAGCCTCACCGACGAGGGCCGTGTCTTCCATGAGCACTGCCTGCAGGTCCTGGCGGCCCTGGACGAAGCGGAAGCGAGCGTCGGGCAGCGCACGGGCACCCCACGAGGCGTCTTGCGGCTCACCCTGCCAGGCGCATTCGGCAGACTGCACGTCCTTCCCTTGCTGCGGGACTATCTGCGGACCTGGCCCGAGCTGCAGGCGGAGGTGAGCTTCACCGACCGCGTCGCGGACATCATCGAGGAGGGTTACGACCTGGCGGTGCGCATCAATGCGTCCAGCACCGATACGCGCCTGGTGTCCCGGGTGGTGGCGCAACACCGCGTGGTCATCTGCGCCGCGCCCTCCTACCTCGAGGCGCGCGGCAAACCCGAGACGCTGGAGGAGCTCGCGAAGCATGACTGTCTGTTGTTCAGCAGCCGGACGCGACGACAGTCCTGGCAGCTGCGTCAGAAGGGCGGCTCCTGGGTGAAGGTGGAGGGGCGAAGCCGCCTGCGACTCGACAGTGGAGAGGCGATCCGGGACGCGGCCGTCGCGGGACTGGGCATCGCCTATCTTCCCGGCTTCCTGGTCGACGAAGACCTGGCGAGCGGACGGCTCGAGGCGCTGCTGCCGTCTTGCGAACAGGAGACCGTTCCGATCATGGCTATCTACCCGAGCAAGCGGCACCTGCCAGCGAAGGTGCGGCGCTTCATCGATCTGATGGTCGAGAAATGGAGCGCCAGGTCGTGACTGTGGAGACGGCGGGAGTCGAAGCCGCAGACAAGGCGATAGGAAAAGGGCCTTCGACGTGCAATCCAGACACTGGTAGAAGATTGAAGGTCTGGGGCTATCAGCCCCAGGGGTGGCGTTAGAGCGCCATCCCAAGCAAGCAGCCACACTCCCTGCTCAGCGGGGAGTCTGGGTAGGCGCTGACCGCTGCAGGGCAAGTGACGCCATGTCGCTGACGGGACTGATCTCGATGGAGCGCCGGAGAACGGCATCTTCATTTCGCCCGACGGGTTCGAGCCTTCCTCGGGTGTTTCTTCTGGGGCGTCCTTTGCGGCGCGGACCGTTTGGCAACACCAGGCGGGCGGGTCCGCTGGGCGCTTGCTGGCATTGCTCCGGGCAGCACCTCGAAATTCTCCTCGAAGAACCTTCGGACGAAGGTCATCGCGTTCATCAGCGAGTCCACAGGCCCCATGCCAAAGATCGGTCTGAACCGAGGTTTGGTGTAGCCCTCGATCAGTACCGGGCAATACCAGAGCCGCCGCTCGGGGTAGTGCACCGGGCGGCCCACCGTGAGCCTCGAGATACGCTGCTTGCCTGAGGGGGTAGTGTACTCCCAGAAATCCTCAGCAATTGGGTCCTCAATCCGCCTCAATTTCGGACGCCAGTTCTCATCCTTCTCAGGCATGGATCGTGACCTCATGGTTCCCTGGGAGGACCAAAGTAGGCCCGGCAGAATACGAGGCATGCGGCTTTGCCCGCGTAGCACGAGCCAAAGCAAATGGCCTTGAGCTTCTGCTGTCGCTTCGTCCTTCCTGGAAGGTTCTCGCAGAACTTCTCCATCGCATGACTGCCTGCCTGGCATGCCTGGATGCATGCGAAAGACTTCCATGGGTCCGCTGTGGTCTCGGCCTCCCCAGGCGCTGGGGCAGGCAGCGGCTCCAAACAGGCTTCCGGGTTCAGCTCGCAGAACGACGCCACATGCCCCTCGGTTGGGGGTGGCAGATCAGGGCCAGAGACCGGGGCAGCCTGGTAAAGTTCCCCTCTGCGTCCGCCTGAGTTGACTGCACACCCCGGCATCGCGAGTGTCACCAGCAAGAGGATCGCGAAGCGCCTCGGCACATAGGACATTCTAGCAGGGCGAGGGAGACCTGGTCGATAGCCATGCGGAATGGACGCGGCTGGGCTCGTACCTGCCATGGCGGCGCATTCGCGCCAAGGCGGCGGGAATCGAACCCGCCGCCATTTCCAGTCACATCTGCTTCATGCAACGCCATTGCCCGGTCCCACCATGTCGTGGCATCAGCCCCGTCACGCCGACATGGCGCCAGGGACGGCGCCCTGGCATCCGAGGCCTACAGTCCGGTGACCGGCCCCGGGACGTTGCGCGGGGTGGTGCTGCCGTCACCGAGCTCGCCCGAGGCGTTGGAGCCCCAGGATCGCGCGGTGCCGTCCGACAGCAGGGCCAGCGAGTGAGTGCCACCGGCCGCGACGGCCACCACGCCGGACAGGCCGGTGACAGGCACCGCCATCGAGCGACTGCCATGCGTGCCATTGCCCACCTGGCCCGCGAAGTTCTCACCCCAGGCGCGCACGGTGCCGTTGGACAGCAGGGCCAGCGAGTGGGTGAAGCCCGCGGAGACGGCCACCGCGCCCGCAATCCCTGGCACCGACGCGGGGAAGGGACGGAAGGTGGTCATCGTGCCGTCTCCCAACTCTCCATACGCATTGGACCCCCAGGCGAACACCGTCCCATCCGAGCGCACCGCCAGGGAGTAGAAGTTGCCACCCGCGATGGACACCACGTTCGTCAGACCGGTGACGGCCCCGGGTATCGGCCGGCCCTGCTTCGTGCCGTCGCCCAGCTGGCCGGCGGTGTTGTGGCCCCAGGCGCGCACGGTGCCGTTGGACAGCAGCGCCAGCGAGTGCTGCGCCCCCGCCGCGATGGCCACCACGTTCGTCAGCCCCGCGACGGCCACAGGCACGTGGCGGTCGGTGGTGCTCCCGTCTCCGAGCTGGCCGCTGGCGTTGTCACCCCAGGCCCGCACGGTGCCGTCAGCGAGGAGCGCGAGCGAGTGGAAGCCTCCAGACGCCACGGCCACCACGGCCGACAGGCCCGGGACGGGCACGGGCGCGAGGCGGGTCGTGGTGGTGCCATCGCCGAGCTGGCCGTTGTCGTTGTATCCCCAGGTGCGCACCGTGCCGTCGGCGAGCAGTGCCACGCCATGGCTGGCGTCACACGCGATGGCCCTCGCCGCGGGCAGGCCCAGGGGGCTGACGGGCAGCTTCCGGCCCACGGTGGTGCCGTCGCCGAGCTGGGCCCTGTCGTTGGCACCCCAGGTCCGCACGCCGCCGCTCGCGTTCAACAGCAGGGAATGGTGATGGCCCGCCGCCAGGCGGAACCGGTCCGGGTTCGTTGCGAGGAGGGGCAGGGGGTGTGAGGCCAGGCCTGCTTCACCCTCTTCTGGAGACACGCCGCACGCACTCAGCAGCAGGCCTCCCACCACGGGCAGGAATGACAACCACCGGCGAGGTTGCCGCCGCTGGAATACGGGAGTTTCGACAGTCATGACGCGCTCTCTTCCGTTGTGCCGATGGCTTCTGCCATCCGCCTGCGGGGAACGGCCGGACCTTCGATTCTTCCCGGACGGGCGGGGCCTTGCCCCGGGCCGCGCCGCCGTTCCAGGCTGAGTGCATGGGCTCCACTCTCGCACCTCGTCCCTTCCTGCTCCGGCGGCGCGCGCGCGCCATGGCCCTCGAGGGACTGGTGTCCCTGCTGCTGCTGGCCCTGGCGGGCTGCGCGCCACGGCTCAAGCTGTCGAGCGGGCTCCTGAAGGCGGACCCTGAGCGGACCTTCCTCATCTACCTGCGCGACAACGACCTGGTGCGCAGGCAGGGCGAGGTGGAGCAGCGCATCCCGCTGGCCCGCTTCGGCTGCATCCCGGAGGGGTCGCTCTCCGACTCGCAGATCTTCGAGCTCTTCCCCGGCGGCAAGCGGGCGCTCGTGTTCTCGAAGCTGAGCCGGGGCGGTGGAGGCGACCTGTTCGGCCACCGGGGCCGGAGCGTCAGCGCGTCGTGCATCATCGACCTGGAGCGGCAGGAGGGCACTCCGCTGAAGGGACGGCTCGAGGAGAAGAGCTATCTGCTGAGCGCCCGGCGCGGCGACCTGCGCGTCCGCGTGGGCGCCTCCACCGGGAGGATCTACGTGTGGGAGGCGATGCCGGTGAGGGAGCCGCTGGAGCTCATCGACCTCGCGTCGGGCCGTCAGCTGCGGATGCCCCTGCCTCTGGAAGACGAGAACTGTGACGTCGTGGAGACGCGCACGGAGCTGCTCATCGCCTGCATCCACGCCCCTGGCAACGCGTACCTGGGAGAGGTGGTGCTCGCCCGGTACGGCCTGGAGACGTGGCCTCCGGAGGAGCGCACCCGCACCACGATGACTGTCGCCCCAGGGCGGAGGCTCGACAGGGTGTCCTTCCTTCCGGATGGACGGCACCTGGTCACCATCGTCGTGGAGTCGAAGGACGGAAGGCCGGATGACCTGCTGGACATCCGCGACGTGGCCACCGGCGAGCCCGCCGTCTTCTTCACCAACCTGGACTGGGTGCGCGCCGCCATCGTGGAGCCCACCGCCGATGGCCAGGGCTTCCTGCTGGGGGAGCGCGTGACGCCGGAGGGACGGGGGCCGGACGTCGGGCGCGTCCGCCACTACCGCTTCGATGGCACGCTGCTGGAAACGTGGGAGCTGGATGATTCGCTCAACACGGTCATTGCGACCTCGGACGGAAAAGGCTTCTGGGTGGGCTTCCACGACAAGGCGCGCTGGTACGCGCTGAAGTCACGCAACTGAGATGCATCAAGTCCTGGGGGACGTCGGCCCCCGCGCCTATGCTGCGCGTGGCTCACCCGGGTGGGCAGGGTGTCGGTGGCGAACAGGGGTGTGCCATTCCCCCCATTCAACGAGGTCGTCTCCATGCTCCGTTCCTTCAAGTCCCTCTGGCTGGTGCCTGCGTTGCTGCTGGGCGCCTGTGGTCCCACCGACGCTCCCTCAGGTGATGCGCCCACCGGAACCGACACGCAGGGGGCGCACCCGATCGGCTCCAACCTCACCTCGCTGACGCTCAACGAGTACCCGGTGAGCAGCAGCCTCCAGGCAGAGCTGGCGGCGGCCAACGCGGCGTGTGGCAGCGAGTACGACTGCTACGGCGAGCTGCGCGGCTACTCCTTCTCCTGGAGCCAGACGACGCCGGCGAGCCTGAACGCCGTCGCCGACGCGGTGATGCAGGTGGAGCGCAGCTACGCGATGGACGGCATCCGCCTGTCGAACATGAGCTACGCGCAGTTCGTCCAGAGCCGGCTCATCTCGCGCTTCTCGTCGCTGAACCCGGACCTGCTCAACGAGTACAGCAACGGCACGGAGAGCGTCCAGGTGACGGGCTGGACCTACCGCCGCGAGATGTGGCCGGACGCGTGCATGGTCTGGGAGATGTACGTCATCTACTTCCCGCAGTCGCGCCGCGTCCTGGTGTTCGAGCAGGACCACGGCCACGAGTGCTGAGCCTGGCCGTGCGCCCGGGCTGAGCCGGGCCGGGAGCGGAGACCTGCCGCTCCCGGCCTCGGCGTCTGGCTAGAACAGCTGGCAGAGGTAGACCTTCACGGTCTGCGCCCGGATGCTCTTGTTGCCCAGGCTGTCGGTGGCCTCCAGCTCCAGCAGCACGTTCTGGCCGTTGTAGCAGGCGTTGCCGAAGACGGAGAAACCGCCGAACAGAGACGGCGTGTTGTCCGGCTTCCAGCTCAGGTTGGCGGATGCCGTGGTGGCCGAGGTGATGTAGACGGGCCCCGCGTACCGGGTGGTGGTGTTGGGCCGGTACGACGTCGCCTTCCACCGGTAGGTGATGGGCGTGTTGCCCTCGGGGTCGGTGGCGCTGGCGCTGAGGTTGAAGTTGACGGACGAGGAGTAGCCATCCTCGTACGTCTTCGCCGGCAGCGCGCCGAAGGAGATGGTCGGCCCGTAGTTGATGGGCGCGGGTGTCACGTTGACGCTCACCGTGGCGCGTCCCGTGAAGCCCTGAGGGTCCGTCGCCGTGAGGGTGAGCGTCCGGGCGCCGGTGGTGGCGAAGGTGACGCGCACGTCGCAGCCCGTCACGGGGAAGGAGGCGTCCGCGGCGTTGCTGCTCGTCCAGCGCAGGCGGCTGCAGGCGAGCACCTCGCCGGGCTCATTGAAGTCCGTGGCGGAGCCGAGCAGCTGCCGCGGGGCCCCCGCGGGAATCGACGCTCCGGGAAGGGGCTGCTGGATGGTGGCCACGGGGCTGGAGTTGCGCACCGTCACCGTGAGCGACGCCGTGGACGTGGCGCCCCCGCGGTCGGTGACGGTGGCGGTCAGGGTGCGCGAGCCCACCGTGGTCAGCGTGAAGACGGCATTGCGGCCGCTGTCGCTGGTGGCGGTCGGTGCCGGGCTCCACGTCACCGTGCAGCACGGGTCGCCGTCCTCCAAGTCCCTCGCCTGCGCCCTCACGTTGAACCCCCGGTTGAGGTCCACGACGAGGCTGGTGCTGCCCTGGCGCACCACCGTCACGTGCGGGGGCGCGTTGAGGCCGGGAGTCACCTCGCGCAGCGCACGGTACGCGTTGAGGGCATGCGTCACCTTGGGGTCCGTGGAGTCCGTCCACGCCGTGGCGCGCAGGATGTTCGTCACCTCGGCGGAGGTGAGGGTGGAGTCATACGCGCGCATCACCGCCGCGACACCGGCGACGAAGGGCGCGGAGGCGCTCGTCCCTCCGAAGGACGTGCGGTTGGGCGTGGTGTCTCCGTCCGGGAGCGTGAGGACGTCCGTAGGCGCCCAGAGGTCCACGCTGGTGCCCGAGTTGGAGTAGCCCTTGGCCAGGAGGGTGCCGTTCTCCAGGGCGCCCACGCAGATGACGTCCTCGGCGGCCTTGCACGGCACCTTGCCGTTGGCCGACTCGGCCTCGTTGCCCGCCGCGGCGACCATCACCACCCCGTTGTCGCGGGCGTTGCGGAGCGCGGGGTAGAGGTTCGTCTCGAAGAAGGCGTCACAGAAGACGTTGTCGCAGTTGGCGCCAAAGCTCATGGAGATGACGTCCGCGCCCCAGGACACGGCCGTGCGGATGGAGCGGGCCGTCTTCCCCCAGTCACTGTCCGTCTTGAACAGCATGGGGTCCGCCACCTGGCCACCGGTGCCCGCGCCGCCGTACTGGTTGTCGAAGCGGCCCACCGCGACACCCGCCGCGCCGTTGCCGTGCCACGGGCAGGGACTGCCGCCGGTGCAGGCGTCCAGATTGGGGCCGTCCGCGAGGTAGTCATCCGCCACGAAGTCGTACTGCACCGGCGCCTCCGGGAAGTCGGAGGCCCAGGTTCCATCCGTGCGGCTGGTGAAGGGCCGGCCCGTCGCATCCAGCCAGAAGCCACCATCGATGATGGCGACGCTGCTGCGGCGCGGCGGAGGCTGGGCCGCCACGAACTGCCACAGGAGCACCATGTTGCTCCGGCTCCCGGTGGTGGCGAACGGGACCTCGGTGAAGGGGTTGGCGAAGCCCGCTCCGGCGGGGTGCTCCTGCGAGGAGGTGATGAGGCTCGACTCGAAGAGGAAGTTGGGCGAGACGCGCAGGCCGTTCGCCTTCTCGCGCGCCACCAGGGCCAGCAGTCGCGCGGCCCCGTCGTCGGAGAACGTCACCTCTCCCGAGAGCCCCGCCCGGGCGGCGTGGGTGTCCAGGTCCGCCAGGCTGACGCCGGACGTGTCCACGCGGACGGTGTACTGGTGCGGCGCGGTGTCGACGTCGCGCGGCTTGATGCCCGAGCCGGGCGGCGGCGGGGGAACCGAGTCGTCGCCCACCACGGTGCCTCCGACGCGCTTCAGGAAGGCCTGGAGCTCCGCGGGGTCATCCGTGGCGATGAGGACCTCGTTGGCCACATAGCGGTGGTTGAGTCCGCGGGCGCTCCGTGCCTCCGCCACGGCCCTCCCGGGCGTGGCCGGAAGCGGGGACTGGGACTTCCGGGTGATTCGATGGCGGAAGCCCGCGGGCGCTTCCTGGGGGCTGGCGCTGGCGGGGGCCTCGCCACAGGAAAGCCAGGCGAGGCATGAGAGAAGGACGGCGGAGAGGGGGCGTGGAGGGGATTTGTGCATGCCGGGCCCCAACGCAAGCGTCGTGCCTCGGCTGCTCCGCCCGAGCGCCGCGCCGGAGCGTGGCTTCGGGGACAACAACCCCGCGGTCCACGTGGCCTGCGGAGCAACAGGTCGCTCGGTCAAAAATAGGGGGTGCCAGTTTCTGCCGCTGCCCCGGTCCTGGGAGCGATGTGACGCATTTTCCCAGGAGCGACCCGATGAGCCCCACCCGGAGCCGCCGTGCCCGCACGCGCGCGCGAACGCTGTCCCTGTCCTCTCTGCTGGCCCTCTTCTTCCTCACCCCCACCGTCCATGCCTCGACGCTGATGGCCCTGGACGTGCCCTCGCTGACGCGCGGCTCGGACCTGGTGGTCCGGGGGAAGGTGATGGGCACCACCAGTCGCTGGCTTCCGGGCACGGGGCGCATCGTCACGGACGTGCGGCTCGCGGTGGACGAGGCATTGATGGGCGCGGTGGCGCACGACTCGCTGACGCTCGTCCAGCCCGGAGGCACCGTGGACGGCATCCACCAGCAGGTCAGCGGCTCCGCGGACCTCTGGCCCGGTGAGGAGGTGGTCCTCTTCCTGGCGCGCGGCCTCGACGGGCTCCACGTGGTGGGGCTGTCCCAGGGGCGCTTTCGCGTGGTCCCCGCGGCGGACGGGGAGGTGAGGCTCGGCACCTCGGTGTTGCCCGAAGGCCTGACGCTGCTGGATCCGCTGTCGCTCCAGCCGGTCTCCGGGACGCCCAGGACGCTGGACCTCCAGACGCTCCGGGAGCAGGTGCGCGCGGCGGGCGGGGCGCCTTCCCAGGTCCGTCCCGCGCGGACGCAGGAGCAGCCCGAGCCCGTGACGCCGCCGGCCTACCACCGGACCCGCGCGCCGCCCGTCGATGGGGCCAGCGAGGGCCACTGCCTGTGGTGGACGGAGAACAGCACGCTCACCTTCCATCAGCAGCAGTGCCTGGCCACCGAGCCGGACTGCGCGGCGCGGCAGGCCGCGGTGGGCCTCGCGCTGAAGAGCTGGGATGACGTCCTGGTGTCCTGCGGCAGCCTCCGTGTCACCGACGGCCCCGCCACGGCGTCTCGCGAGGTGGGCTACTCGCGCAACGGGCCCAACGAGAACGTCGTCCTCCTGCGGGACGGGGCCTGCACCCAGCCGGCGCAGACCGACTGCTGGGCGCACGCGCCCTCCACGGTGGCGCTGACGACGGTGACCTACGAGCAGCGCACGGGACGGCTGCTGGACGCGGACATCGAGCTCAACGCGGTGTACTTCTCGTCGACCCCCACCCAGGACCTCCAGGGGACGATGACGCACGAGCTGGGACACGCGCTCGGCCTGGACCACTCGTCCGACCCGGCCTCGACGATGTACGCCACCTCGTCGGCGGGGCCGTCCGCGACGCGGGCCATCGATGCCGACTCGCGGCAGGCCATGTGCGACATCTACCCGCCGGGGGCTCCCGCCCGGGACTGCATCGACGAGGACGAGGAGAAGGACCCTCACGGATGCGCCGCCTCGGCAGCCGGGGCCGCACCCGTGATATCCGGTCTGCTGGCGCTGCTGGTGCTGCTCCGCCAGCGCGCCCGACGCGACTGAACCCTGCAACGGAGGACGTCTCATGCGCCAGCCCCACACCCCGGTCTCGCTGCTCGCCGCCGGCCTGTCCCTCGTCGGCGGGGCGCTGGCAGGGTGCTCCGGCGAGTACGGGCTCGCGGATGAGACGTACCCCGTCGAGCCCGTGGCCATCCTGGAGGGCGAGCTGAGGGCGGAGATTGGCAGTGCCCTGGGCCCCACGGCGATGGCCCTGGCGTGGGCGCCGGACCTCGCCGCCACCGAGCGGCTCGCCTCGCTGCTGCGGGAGGCGGGCTCCGCGTGTGGAGCGGAGCAGGGGGCCGTCCTGGAGCCGCTGTCCTTCCAGCCGCACTTCCCGTCCAGCTTCGTGCTGCCGCTGGACACCACGCCGGCTCCGGCCGTCCAGCACGCGCTCGCGCCGCTGGGGGGCCAGGGCCGCGTCGCGCTGGGCCACGTCGTGTCGTTCGTGGACCGCAACCGGAACGGCGTGCTGGATGCAGGCACGGAGCGCGTGCTGGCCACGTCGCTCGACTCGGGGCTGGCGGTGCTGTTCGTGGATGGCGCTCCGCCTCGCGAGGGCAGCGGGACGTGGAGCGCGTGGCCGCGCGAGCTGCCCCAGGGGTTCAGCTTCCTGGGCACGCGCCCGGCGGCGGGTGGGGCTCGCGTGCTCACCGTGCTGCCGGCGGAGACCACCTCGCTGTCGCTGGAGGCTTCGCGGCACGTGTGCCCGTGAGCAGGTGAATGGAAGCGGCGACGCTGGAGCAGTGGTACGCGCTGTACGGCTACGCCGTGCACCGCCGCTGCGTCCGCCTCCTCCAGTCCGAGGCCGAGGCGGACGATGCGCTGCACGAGGTCTTCCTGCGTGCCTGGCGCTACGCCCACACACTCCAGGGCGAGGAGCCGCTGCCGTGGCTGTGCCGCATCGCGGACCGGCACTGCGTGGACCTGCTGCGCCGGCGCGCGCGCCAGGTCTCCACCGACGAGGCCCGTGCGCCGGTCCTCGAGGAACCCGTGGCGCCCGGCTCCTCCGAACAGCTGCACCTGTTCGGGCAGGTGCTGGCCGCGTGCAAGGACCCCGTGCGGGACGCGGCGGTGCTCTACTATCTGGATGAGCTGACGCAGGACGAGGTGGCGGAGAGCCTCGGCTGCTCACGCAAGACGGTGAAGGAGCGGCTGGCCCGGTTCAAGGCCGTGGGGCTCCAGCTGCTGACGGGTGGCCGGAGAAAGCGAGGCACGGGATGAACGACTTCGAGTCCCTGCGCGCCTCGCGAGAGGCGGGGCACCCCGCGTCCCAGGCGCTGGAGCTGCTGGCCTTCGCTCCGGCTGACGGGAGCTCGAGCGCGCCGGACGTGGACGCCCACGTGCGCGGCTGCGAGGCCTGCCAGGCGCGGGTGGCGACGCTGCGCGAGGAGCGGGCCCGGTTCCTCCAGGCGCGGCCGGCGCGGGCATTCTCGGCGCGGGTGCTGGAGTCGGCGCGGCGTCCTTCGGTGTGGGAGCGGTATCGGCTCTGGCTGTTCGGCGCGCTCCCCGTGGCGGTGGCCGCGGCGGTGGCGCTGGTGCTGCTGACTCCGGGACTCAGGTCGGAGCGCGGGGGCAGGCCCGATGTCACCTTCAAGGGTGGGACTCCGGTGCGGCTGGAGGTGCTCGTCAGCCGGGAGGGGCAGCCCGCCGCGCCCTTCAGTCCTGGCGAGGTGCTCCGGCCCGGGGATGTGCTGCGCTTCCGCGTGTTCGCGCCCGAGGCGGGCCATGTCTTCATCGCCAACATCGACGAAGCAGGGCTGATCTCGACGTACTTCCCCGCGAGCGGTGGGCGCAGCGTGTCCGTGCACGCGGGAGCGCAGGTGCTTCCGGGAAGCGTCACGCTGGATGACTGGACGGGCGAGGAGCGCATCACCCTGTTCTTCAGCCGGGAGCCGCTGGAGGCGCGCGAGGTCGAGCTGGCACTGCGGCGTGCTTTCGAGCAGGCAGGGGGGCTGGGCTTCGAGCCTCCCGAGCTGCCGGGGCAGTCCGCATCACACGTGCACCGGAAGGCCGCGCGGTGAGGTGGGGCGCACTGCTGGGCGTGTGGCTGTGCTTCGGCGCGTCGGCCGCGAACGCCGCGCCGGAGGAGCTGCGGGTGGCAGTCGTGGTGGGCAGCGACGACGGGCTGCGCGGCGAGGCCCCGCTGGACTACGCGGAGGCGGACGCGAGACGCTTCCACCAGCTGCTCCTGCACGCGGGGAGCGTGGCCCCCGAGCATGCCTTCCTGGTGACGGAGGGCGGCGCGGACGGCGTCCGGCTCGCGCTGGCCCGTGCGCGCGAGCTGCTGGCCCGGGCCCGGCGCCAGGGGCCAGGGGCACTGGTGTTCTATGTCTCCGCCCACGCGGACGCGGAGTCGCTCCACCTGGCGGGGACGCGGCTGCCCCTGGCCGAGCTGAGGCGACTGCTCGCGGACATGCCGGCCACCCTGAGGCTCGCCCTCGTCGACGCGTGCCGGACGCCCGCCGTCGCCCGGGCGAAGGGCGGCACGCCGAGCACCGCCGAGGTGCCCGTCCGGCTGGAGGCTCCGTCCGAGGTGGAGGGCACGGTGTGGCTGATGGCCTCGTCGGAAGGGGAGCCCGCCCAGGAGTGGGCCTCCCTGCGCGGCGCGCTCTTCACCCACCATGTGCTGGCGGGCCTGCGCGGGCTCGCGGACGCTGACGACGACGGCGCCGTCACCCTCGCGGAGCTGTACACACATGCCTGGCGGCACACGCTCGCCAGCTCCGCGCTGTCGGGCGCCGGAGCGCAACACCCGAGCTTCGACATCCGCCTGAGCGGCTGGGGCGAGTGGGTGCTGGCACGGCCGGCGGGAATGGGCGCAAGCCTCGTACTCGGAGAGGACGTGGAGGGGCACCTCTGGGTGGCGGACCACCAGCAGGAACTGGTGGCGGAGCTTCACAAGGCCCGGGGCAGCTCCACCCGGCTGGCGGTGCGACCCGGCCGCTACCGGGTGGTTCGCCCGGAGGGCACGTTCGCGGAAGCGGTGGACGTGCAGCTCGGCTGGCGGGCGGAGCGGGTGCTGACGCGCTCCGACTTCCTGCGCGTGCCCCTCCAGCGCGCCCGGTGGAGGGGCGGCACACCGCTCGCGCTGCGTCCGTGGGAGGCGAGTGTGGGTTACGCCGTGTCCTCCGGCTCGCTGCAGGGCCTGGGCGCAGCGCACTTCGGTGAGGTGGGCCTGCGGCACCGGTGGTCTCGGAGCGTGGCGCGCGCCCGGCTGGGGCTGACGCGCGCCGGCATGGAGCGCGAGTCCTTCACCCTGTCCCAGACGGAGCTGCAGGTCGCGCTCGGTGGAGGGCTGCTGCTCCCCGCGGGGCCGGTGGAGCTGACCGTGGGCGCCGAGGCGCGGGCGACGTGGGTGTGGCAGTCCCTGCGCCGCGTGGACGAGGAGCAGGCGGGCCGAATCTTCGGTGTCGGAGAGGCGGGGCGCTGGGGCATCATCCCAGGCCTGGGCCCTTTCGTCGCGGCGACCTACCCGCTGGCTGAGAGACTCCAGCTCGGAGTGGAGGGCGCCGCGGGCGTCACACACGCGCCACGCTACGACGGGAAGGCCGAGCTCCAGCCCTCCGTCCAGCTTCGCGCCGCGCTTCACGTCGCGCTTTGAGCTGCTCCGGCTGGCACACCGCCAGTGAACCGGGCCACAATGCGCCGCTGTCGTCTTCGTCCACGTGCGTGGCCTCGCACCCCGTGCGGCTTTCACAGGCTCGGGATGCTTCCGGCCGCGCTGCTTCCCTTGGGAGTCGAGATGCGCGTCCACCCACCGTCAAGTGTTTCCGGAACCCGCATGCTGCGAGCGTCGCTCACCGCGGGGCTCCTGGGATTGGCTGCCTGCAAGGGCTCGGCGGGGGGCTCCGAGGGGCCCGAAGGTCCTCAAGGGCCACAGGGGCTTCAGGGGCCCGCCGGAGAGACGGGGCCCCGGGGCCCTCCGGGAGAGATGGGCGCAGCGGGGCCGCAGGGGCCCGGCGCGCTGATGCTCACCGTGGCCGAGCCCCCGGGCACGAACTGTCCGCACGGAGGACTGCTGCTCCAGGCCGCGGTCGACCGCAACGCCAACGGGGCGGTGGACGAAGGGGAGGCGGATGCGGCGTCCACGCGGTACCTGTGCAATGGCGCGAACGGGGCGCCTGGGGCTCCCGGGGCGCCTGGGGCTCCCGGGGCGCCTGGGGCTCCCGGAGCTCAGGGCTCGCAGGGCCCCGCGGGTGACACCGGTCCACAGGGGGAGCCCGGAGCGCTCGCGCTGTACGGGGACGGCTCCGCGGGGGACTTCACCCACTTCAGCACCTCGCCCCTGCGCAACCTCGCCATCGGCTACGGCAGCCTGGCGAATGGCGCCAACCTGATGTTCCGCAACGTGCGCATCGACGGCACCCTCATCCTGGCGAGCGGCACCACGATTCGCGCCACCGGCGACATCATCGTCGGGCCGACGGGCGTCATCGCCGTCAACCCGGAGCCGCAGGTCCAGTCCGTCAACTCGCCGGACCGGGGCATCGCCACCTCCGCCGCGGAGGATTACCAGGGCGGCCGGGGCCTGGACCTGGGGCGCTCCGCGCTGCTCACCCGCTTCGACCTGCGCGGCGCCGGCGGTGGCTTCCGCCCGAAGCACGGCAATACCACCGCGGCCACCGGGGGGGAGGCCGGAGGCCGGCTCATCCTGGCGGCCCGGGGCAACATCATCATCAATGGCACCATCGAAACCATGGGCCGCAACGCGCAGCTCACGGGCGGGCAGCCCCTGGCCGGAGGCGGAGGTGGAGGCGGCGGCGTCGTCACCCTCGTCTCCCGAGGCACCATCACCCTGGGCGCCAACGGCTTCATCCGCGCCAACGGAGGCAATGGGGCCAACGGCATCGCGGGGGCAGCGGGGCAGATCTATGGCGGAGGTGGCGGGGGCGGCGGAGGCATCGTCCAGTTCCTCACGGCCAGTGCCCCCTCCATCGCCAATGCCAGCAACATCGTCGTCACCGGCGGCACCGCGGGGAACGCCGGCGTCTCGGGCTCGCCGACGACCCTCGTGGCGGTGGGCGGTGGAGGCGGCGCCTCGGGCGGCGATGGGGGGGATGGCACGAAGTCCACGGTCGCCGGCGGCGCCGCCGAGCCGGGCAACACGGGCGACTTCTCCACCACCGTCACCGCGCAGCCCGAGCTCATCTTCTACTGACGACGGCGCCGTGTGAGGCCGCCGGGCCGCGCCGCGGGAGCGTCCCGCCCCCAGCAGCCGATGCCAGCCGGGCGTCAGACGAGGGCCCTGCACGCGCAAGCAGGGCCCGCCCGGGCCGGCGGCTACTGGAGCACCGCCAGCAGGTCTCCGCCCTGCACGGCCCCCTTGAGCAGGGGGACGACCTCCGCCACGGTGCCCGCGCGCGGCGCGCGCACCACCGTCTCCATCTTCATCGCCTCCAGCGTGACGAGCGGCGCCCCGGCCTCCACGCGCGCCCCTGCCTTGACGTGCAGCGCGATGACGGTGCCCGGCATGCTCGCCGCCACGTGGTTCGGGTTGCCGCGGTCCGCCTGCCGGCGCGCCTCTACCTTCGCCGCGAGGCTGCGGTCCCTCACCAGCACCGTGCGGTTGTGGCCGTTCAGCGCGAAGTACACCGTGCGGCAGCCGTCCTCGTCGGGCTCGCCCACCGCCGACAGGCTGATGACCAGCGTCTTGCCCGGCTCCAGGTCGACCCAGATCTCCTGGCCCACCTCCATGCCGTAGAAGTAGTTGGGCGTGTCGAGGATGGACACGTCCTCGTAGCGCGCCTGGTCATCCAGGTAGCCCGCCATGACGCGCGGGTAGAGCGCGGCGGAGATGGCGTCCACGCGCGTGAGCGGGTGGCCCGCCTTCTGGGACAGGTCGCGCTGCAGCCCGTCCAGGTCCAGCGGCGGCATGCTCGCCGAGGGCCGCCCCTCCACGCGCGGCAGGCCCTTGAGCACCGCGGCCCGCAGGTCCTCCGGGAAGCCGTTGGGCGGCTGACCCAGCTCACCCCGGAAGTAGCCCACCACGCTGGAGGGGAAGTCCAGCCGGGGCGCCTCTTCAATCAGCTTCGCCCGCGTCAGCTCCGCCGCCTCCGCCAGCGTGCTCGCCCGCACCGTCAGGTCGTTCTTGAGCAGGAAGATGGCGAAGTCACCCACCATCTTCGACGAGGGCGTCACCTTCGGGATGTCGCCCACCAGCACATTCACCAGCGCGAAGGCGTCCTTCACGTCGTTCCACCGGCCCAGCAGCCCCATCTCCGCTACCTGGGGCCGGAGGTTGGAGTACTGACCGCCCGGAATCTCGTGGTAGTACACCTCGCTCGTCGTGCTCTTGAGGCCGCTCTCGAAGGGGGCGTAGTACTCGCGCACGTCCTCCCAGTAGTTCGCCAGGGGCTGCAGCCGTGCGTTCGCCAGGCCCGTCTCGCGCGGGTGGCCGCGCAGGGCGCTCACCAGGGCGTTGAGGCTGGGCTGGCTGGTGAGGCCGGCCATGCTGCCCAGCGCCACGTCGACGATGTGCACCCCGTGCTCGATGGCCTCCAGGTAGCTGGCGATGCCGTTGCCCGCCGTGTCGTGCATGTGCAGGTGGATGGGCAGGCGCGTCACCTCGCGCAGCCGCTCCATCAGCATGGCCGCGGCGCGCGGGCGCAGCAGGCCCGCCATGTCCTTGATGCACAGGAAGTGCGCGCCAGAGTCTTCGATCCGCCGCGCCAGGTCCGCGTAGTAGTCCAGCGTGTACTTCTTGCGCTTGGGGTTGGCGACGTCGCCCGTGTAGCAGATGGCCACCTCCGCCACCTTGCCCGTCTTGAGCACGCGCTGGATGGACACCTCCATGCTGCCCAGGTCGTTGAGGCTGTCGAAGATGCGGAAGACGTCCACGCCCGCCTCGGCCGCCTCGTCGATGAAGGCCTCCACCACGTTGTTCGGATAGCTGGTGTAGCCCACCGCGTTGGCGCCGCGCAGCAGCATCTGCAGCAGGAGGTTCGGCGCGGCGGCCTTCAGCGAGCGCAGGCGCGCCCACGGGTCCTCGTTGAGGAAGCGGTACGCGGTGTCGAACGTCGCGCCGCCCCAGCACTCGAGGCTGAACAGGTCCGACGCCAGGCGCGCGGTGGCCGGCGCCACGCGCAGCACGTCCCGCGTGCGCATGCGCGTGGCCAGCAGCGACTGGTGCGCGTCCCGCATCGTGGTGTCGGTGAGCAGCACGCGCTTCTGTGCCAGCACCCACTCCGCCAGGCCCCTGGGCCCCTTCTCCGCGAGGATCTGCGCGGTGCCGCGCGGCGCCGGGCCGGGCGGCGTCACCGGCAGGCGGGGCTCCATGAACTGGGTGGGCTTGAGCCGCTGGGGCTTCTTGATGGTGGGGTGCCCGTTGACGATGACGTCGCCCAGGTAGTTCATCAGCTTGCTGGCGCGATCCCGGCGGGGCTCGAACTGGAACAGCTCCGGCGTCTCGTCGATGAAGCGCGTGTACGTCTGGCCCTGCTGGAAGGCCGGGTGGTTCAGCACGTTCTCCAGGAAGGGCAGGTTGGTCTTCACGCCGCGGATGCGGAACTCGCGCAGCGCGCGCTGGCCCTTCATCACCGCGCCCTCGAACGTGGGCGCGTACGCGATGACCTTCACCAGCATGGAGTCGTAGTACGGCGAGATGTGCGCCTGGCTGTAGCCGTTCGAGCCGTCCAGCCGGATGCCAAAGCCGTGGGCCGCGCGCCAGGCGGTGATGACGCCCGCGTCCGGCATGAAGTTGTTGGCCGGGTCCTCGGTGGTGACGCGCAGCTGCACCGCGTAGCCACGGGGGACGATGGCCTCCTGCGAGGGGATGCCCACCGCGGGCGAGTCCAGCCGGTGCCCCTCCGCGATGCGAATCTGGCTCTGCACCAGGTCCACGCCTGTCACCTGCTCGGTGACGGTGTGCTCCACCTGGAGCCGCGCGTTGCACTCGATGAAGTAGAACGTATCGCCGGTGACGAGGAACTCCGCCGTGCCCGCGCTGGAGTAGCCCGCCGCGCGTGCCAGCCGCACCGCCGCGTCGCAGATGGCGGCCCGCAGCGGCTGGGCCAGGTTGGGGGCAGGGGCAATCTCGATGACCTTCTGGTGGCGGCGCTGCACCGAGCAGTCCCGCTCGTGCAGGTGCACCAGGTTGCCGTGCAGGTCGCCCAGGAGCTGCACCTCGATGTGGCGCACCTTCTCCAGGAAGCGCTCCAGGAACACCGCCGCCGAGCCGAAGGCGCTCTTCGCCTCCGAGCGCGCGGAGGCCAGCGCGGACTCCAGGTCCTTCTCCTCGCGCACCACGCGCATGCCCCGGCCGCCGCCGCCGTGCGCCGCCTTCACCAGGATGGGGCCGCCGTGCTGGACGAAGAAGGCCCGCGCCTGCTCCACCACCCGGGCGTCGTCGCCCTCCAGGGTGATGCCGGGCACCACCGGCACGCCCACCTCCTGGGCCAGGTGCTTGGCCGCCACCTTGTCCCCCATGGTCCGCACCACCGCGGAGCGCGGGCCGATGAAGCGGATGCCCCGGCGCTCGCACGCCTCGGCGAAGTCGGCGTTCTCCGACAGGAAGCCATACCCGGGGTGGATGGCGTCCACCCCGGCCCGCTCGGCCACGTCGAGGATTTCGTCGATGCCCAGGTAGGCCTCCACCGGGCGCTTGCCGCGTCCCACGAGGTACGCCTCGTCCGCCTTGTGCCGGTGCTCGTGGGTGCGGTCCTCGTCGCTGTAGATGGCGACGGTGCGGATGCCCAGCTCGTTGCAGGCACGGAAGACGCGGATGGCGATCTCACCGCGGTTGGCGCACAACACCTTCTGGATGGGACGCAGGGGAGGCAGAGCCATGGTGGCACCCGCTGTAGTCATCCCCACGCCCCCGCCGCAACCGTTCCCGGGCCGAACGTCTCCTATACCGCGTTGATACCGCCCCTGCGTCCTTGACCTGCGAGGCGCCGCGGGAGGAAATCCGCGAATGGACACCCCAGTGACGACTCCCCCCCTGCGCCCGGTTGCGGGGCCTCGGGGACTGCCCAAGCTCGGCCTCTTCTTCCCGATGATTGAAGAGCCGCTGGCCCTCGCCAACCGCCTCCATGCGGAGTACGGCGACTCGGTGGTGTTCCCCGTCTATGGCTCGCCGCTCACCTTCCTGCGCAACCCCGTGGACGTGAAGCGGGTGCTCATCGACGAGCCGGCGGCCTTCCCCAAGCCGCGCATCGTCAACCCCTTCAACGGCAACGGGCTGACGGTGAGCCGGGGCGACTTCTGGAAGCGCCAGCGGCACATGGTGCAGCCGCTCTTCCACAAGGAGAAGGTGAAGCTGTGGGCGGGCATCTTCACCGACGAGATGCGCAAGGCCGTGGAGCGCTGGAGGGGGATGGGCGCGCGGGGTGAGACGTTCGACATGTATCACGAGGCCGCGCGGATGATGTTCGGGGTGATGTGGCGCACCTGCTTCGACGAGCAGCCGTCCGAGGAGCAGTTCCTGGGCATCATGCGGGCCATCGAGGTCTTCGGGAAGCGGCCCTCGCCGTGGCACCAGCTGGTGTATGCCCTGGTCCCCCGGCTCAACCCCCTGGGCCGGCGCGTGGATGCCTCCGTGGCGCAGGTCAACGAGTGGATCTACGGGCGGCTGGCGAACCGGCGCATGCGGGGGACGCAGGAGGGGGACATCACCCTGCTGTCCATGCTGGTGGAGGCGCGGGCGCGCGAGTCCGGGGAGAACATGGACGACGTGCAGGTGCGGGATGAAATCGTCAACCTGTTCGGCGCCAGCTTCGAGATGATTGCCACGTCCGTGACGTGGGCCGTCCACGCCTGCACCCAGTACCCGGACGTGGTGCGCAACATCCGAGACGAGCTGCGCGGGGCGGTGGGCAACGCGGAGCCGACGCTGGAGGACGTGCCGAAGCTGCCCTACACGGCCCGGGTGGTGCAGGAGGTCAACCGGCTGTGCCCGCCCGCCTTCGCCATCTTGCGCGAGGCGAAGGAGGCCATCCAGGTGGGGGACATCATGGTCCCCAAGAAGTCCCACATCCTGATGTTCCCGTACGCCATCCACCGGCACCCGGACTACTGGACGTCGGCGGAGCAGTTCGACCCGGACCGCTTCCTGCCGGAGCGGCTGTCCGGCATGCACAAGTGCGCCTACGTGCCGTTCGGCGCGGGGCAGCGCATCTGCGTGGGCCAGCACATGTCCATGGTGGACACGGTGCTCGCGCTGACGATGCTGCTGCGCGAGCTGGACGTGGAGTACGCGGGCCGGGGGCCGGTGAAGTGGATGACGAAGCTGACCTTCATCCCCAAGGGCGGCCTGCCGGTGCGGGTGAAGCCGCGGGCCTGACGGACAGGCCTCAGCCGTGGGACTGGGAGGAGGCCGGCACCGTGCGGCTGCCGTCGGCGGTCTCCTCGTAGTCCAGGTCCCGGTGGAAGGTCTCCTCCAGGCGCAGCAGCGCGAGCAGGGCCAGGCCGAAGCAGAGGCAGCCCACGAGGAGCGCCGCGTTGCCCATGCTCATGCCCTGCGAGCCCTTGAGCCACGCCACGCCGCTGGCGGCGATGGCGGCCGAGCCGCGCACGAAGTTGGGCACCGTCGTCGCCACGGTGCCGCGGATGTTGGTGCCGAACTGCTCGGCGGCCATCGTCACCAGCACGGCCCAGTAGCCCACGGTGATGCCCATGAAGAAGCTGAGGACGTAGACGGCCGTGCTCGTGAGGCCGGGGACGAGCGTGTAGAAGAGCATCAGCCCGAAAGCCGCGGTGATGTTCAGGCCCACCGCGCGCTTGCGGCTCTTGAGCCACTGGCTGAACAGGCCCGCCAGCAGGTCCCCCAGCGTCAGGCCGATGGAGCCGTAGAGGATGGCGTTGCCGGCCGTCACCGTGCCCTTGACGCCCAGGCCCGTCGCCAGCTCGGGGGCGAAGGTGAAGAGGATGCCGGTGGTGAAGTAGATGGGCACGCCGATGGCGATGCAGCAGAGGTACTTGAGGAAGCGGCCGCCCTGCAGCACGAGGAAGGGGTTGGCGCGGGACGGGTCCGTCTTCTTGGAGAACAGCTCCGACTCGGACACCTTGAAGCGCGCGAAGAGCAGGGCGATGCCCATGACGCCGCCGGTGATGTAGGCCGTCTTCCACGTCAGGTGCTGGCCGACGAAGGCCGCCGCGACGATGCCCAGCATGCCGAGCGTGGCGACGATGGTGGTGCCCAGGCCGCGCTTCTCCTTGGGCAGGGACTCGGCGACCAGCGTAATCGCCGCGCCCAGCTCGCCCGCCAGGCCCACGCCGCCCAGGAAGCGGCAGACCGCGTAGCTCGTCACGTCCCAGGCGAAGGCGTTGGCCAGGTTGGCGAACGAGTACAGGAGGATGGAGCCGAACATCACCGACAGGCGCCCGCGCTTGTCCGCGAGGACGCCCCACAGCAGGCCGCCCACCATCATCCCGATCATCTGGGCGTTGTAGATGACCAGGCCCTTCTGGAGGATCTCCCCCGGGTCGGTGATGCCGATGTCCTTCAGCGAGGCCACGCGCACCACGCCGAAGAGCGTGATGTCGAAGAGGTCGACGAAGTATCCGAGCCCGGCGACCAGGACCGTGAGGTTCAGGACCGAGCGGAGCTCTCGCAGGAATTTCATGGTGGGATTAAGGGGCCTTGCGGGTCGTGGGGCAAGGGGCATGCACCGTGCCGGGTAGGGTGCCGCCTCTTGCCCAGGCGCGTGAGATATGAATCACCATTCAGGTACGGAACCGGGCAGGCAGGCTATCCGTCCGAGACGCCCTGGAGGTCAAGCCGCGCCGCGTCGTCCGGGCTTCGTCCCCTCTGGAGGAAGGCTCGTCCCCGGCTCCGGCGGTTTCGTCACATCGATACCGGGAGTGCGGGCAGGCGCCGGTATCAACGATGCCAGCCCGTGCGGTTCCGCACGGCTCCAAGGAGGCATCGTGAGAGTCCTGAAGCCCATTCGAAGCATCTTCCTGACCAGTGCCCTGGTCCTGGCGTCCGTGCCGGGCTGCGGCGGCGAGCCGGCGCCCGTCCCCGAGGCGGGCGACGCGACGGGCACCCGGGAGCAGGGGCTCGTCTGTGAGAACGTGGTGCCGGTGATGACGGGGCCGAACACGCCCTCCGGCGCCGTGACGCGGTCGGGGGTGTTCGGCACGTCGTACGAGGCGTGGCAGGCGTTCGACGGCACCAACTCCCTGTGGCTCTCCGCGGAGAACCAGACGCCGGCGTGGGTGGGATACCAGTGGGCCAGCGGGACGAAGACCATCCACCGCTATGCCCTGTCCTACGCCAACGGCTCCATCACCACGCGGGCGCCCAAGCAGTGGACGTTCGAGGGGTGGAATGGCTCTGCCTGGGTGGTGCTCGACAGCCGCTTCAACCAGGTCAACTGGGCCGGGCACGAGCGGCGCGAGTACACGGTGGCCTCGCCCGGCGCGTACGCCCGCTACCGGCTGAACGTGACGGACGACAACGACACCCGCGCAGGCATCGTCGTCGTGTCGCTGGGCCGGCTGGAGCTGATGCAGTGCCTCACCGCGTCCTACCCGACGACGCAGGCGCTCTGGACGCGGACCTCTGGCGCGGCGGCAAGCTTCACCCGGGTGCATGACCTCGCCACGGACCCGGCAGGGCGCAACTACGTCACGGGCATGACGCTGGCGGGCCTGGAGGGCAAGCCGCTCGTCGGGCTGATGGATGGCTTCCTCACGATGCGGGACTGGAATGGGAAGACGGGCTGGTCGGCGCAGCTCGGCGCGCCGGACAGCGTCACCCTGGGCTACGGAATCGCCCGGAACCGGCGGTTCGAGGAGATCTATGTGGCCGGCTTCACGGATGGCTCCGTGGATGGCACGCCCAAGACGGGCTCGCGGGAGGCGCTGCTGACGAAGTACCGCTACACCGGTGTGAGGGGCTGGACGCGGCAGTTGGGCGCGGTGGGAGCCAGCGTGGAGGGGTACGCGGTGGGGCTGGATGCCGGGGACAACGCCTTCCTGGCCGGGTCCGTCAATGGCGCGCTGGATGGCAACCCCCGCATCGGCAACTTCGACGCCTTCGTGGCGAAGTACGACGCGGCCGGCAACAAGCTGTGGACCCGGACGCTGGGCGCGGCGGGAGCCAGCACGCATGGGCGGCGGGCCTCCGCCGATGACGCGGGGAACGTCTATGTCTCCGGGTGGACCACGGGCGCGCTGGACGGCAACGTCCGCATGGGGCCGCAGGACTTCTTCGTCGTGAAGTACGACGGCGCGGGGAACAAGCAGTGGACGCGCCAGCTCGGGACGCCGGGGACGGATGTCTGGCTGTATGGCTCGGCGCTGGATGCGGCGGGCAACATCTACCTGGCGGGCTACAGCGGTGGTGGCCTGGACGGGAATCCGAACGTGACGGGCGGCATCGATGCGTTCGTGACGAAGTTCGATGCGGCGGGCGTCAAGCAGTGGACCCGGGAGCTGGGCGGCTCGGCGGGCGTCTGGGGCACGGGGCTCTTCATCGACACGACGGGCGTGTACCTGACGGGCAGCGGCGGGGGTGACATCGGCAGCTCCAGCAGCACGGACGCGTCGAAGGCGCACAACTACGTGGCGAAGTTCGACATGGCGGGGACCCGGCAGTGGGTCATCCAGCAGGACCCGGCGCGGCTCAACGGTGCGTACGTGGAGGTGTACTCCAATGGCCTGGGGCGGGACGACGCGGGGAACTTCTTCCTGGGCGGCTACACGAGCGGGAACTTCGACGGGAACACGAAGCTGGGTGACCCGGATGGCTTCGTGACGAAGCTGCCGGCGAGGTAGCGGGAGTCGGCGTGGCGGGCTCCTTGTCGTGGGCCCGCCATGCCGTCACGGCTCCGCGCCGGGTGGGATGCCGAGGACCACGGAGCTGGCGAGGGTCTGCTTTTCGCCCTCGGGGTCGGCGGCCCGGAACCCGGCGAGGCGCTCGCGGGCCTCGGTGTACCGGCGCAGGCCGACGAGCGCGATGATCTCCGCCTCGCGAGCGTTGCGCACCGCGAGGCGCTCCGCCGGGGTTTCTCCGGGGGCCCAGGTGTCGATGAAGGCACGACAGGTCACGGCGGAGACCTCGTGGAAGCGCTCGGTCGCCGGGTACGCGCAGCGCTTGCGGGCCAGCTCCCTGTCTATCCGGGCGGTGGGCTCACCGCGGCTCTCGAGGCGGGCGCGCTCCCGGGCCAGCTCCTCCTCGACCTCGCTCAGCGAGTCCTCCAGCTTCCGGCGGGCGCGATGCTCGGAGTCGAGCATCGTCCGGGTGGACCGCATCGTGGTGTCGACGACGGAAGCCAGGGGGCTCTCGGGGAAGCGCTGGAGGAAGGTGTCGCCTGCTTCAAGCACCTTCGCCTTCTCGCCCAGCGTGCTCAGGGCATTGACCCGGAGCCAGCCGGCCTGCTCCGTGGGGAGCCGCCCCAGGTGGCGGGGGAGGTCCATCTGGAAGATGCGTTCCGCATCCCGGGCCAGGGAGCGCGAGCGGCCTCGCAGGAGGTGGGTGTCGAGCAGCTCCAGCGCCGCCGCCGAGCGCTCTTCCGTGGGCCTGTCCGGGTCTTCGAGCAGGGCGCGCAGCTCCGCTTCCCGGGAGTTGTGGGCAGTCAGTGGCTTGCTGGCGTGCTCCAAGAGGCGGGTGTCGAGCCGGGCCAGCTCCGGTCGAGCCGTGGTAGCGGGCGAGCCGACACGCTCGGAGGTGGCAGATGCCTTCGTCGTGCTGGGAACCGGCGGCTTCGGGGTGGGGGCTGGAGGTGCGGGGATGTTGCGTGGCTCTGGCGTGCCAGGAGCCGGTGAGGTGCTGGTGGGACTCGCTGACGGCACTCCGAGGGGATTCGTCCGGGTGTCTGGTGGTGGCACCGTTGGAGGTGGTATCTCCGGGCGTAGCAGGAAGGCGCCGACCCCGGGGAGCGCGAGGCCCGCCGCGACCAGCAGCGCGGTGAGCCCCGTCGAGAGCCGGGAAGCGCGGGGCGGCCGGGAGCCTGATGGCGATTCCGGAGTGTCTTCCCCCTCCACGTACAAGGTACCTCCTCGCACCCTGGAAGAGAGCGGAGGCGGCTCGGGTGGGGCGTCGTCGGGCTCGGAGCCCGGGGAGCGGAGGGGCACGGTGCGGGGGCATCATAGCCCGGCGCGTGCCGCCTCGCCTCCGTGACGTTCGCGCCGGTACCCGTCCTGGCGTGAGCGGTCATCCGGGACGTCGACTCAGCAAGACAGGAGCAGTGATTGATGAAGAATGTTGACGAGCTCAAAGCGGTACTCATCGAGATGCCGGCAAGCGAGAAGGTCCGTTCCTATTTGTCGTATGCCCATGAGCTCACCATCGTCGCTCGGGAGTCCTATGATGGCTCGAGCCCCCAGCTCGCGTGGGTTTGCAATGAAGCCCTGCACCGACTGATGGGGCACCTGATACGGCTCCACTCCGGCGTGACGGACCCAGAGTCCGAGCAGTCGTTCGCTCGGATGATTGTAGAAACCGCCGAGAGTCGCGGCTGGCTGGCGATGCTCCGGCGTTCGCTCGTGACGAGAGGCTGACTCTTTTCAGAGGAGGCTCCGCTGGAAGTCCAGCTGCTCGGGGTGGAGCATCCGCTACGCTGGGTTTCCGAGGGCACGAGGGAGGCCATGAGCAACGGCGGCGCAGGGGAGACAGGGGGCACCCCGGAACGCTCCGTGCGCCAGCCGGCGACGCTGAAGGTGTGGGCGCTCGGCATGGCGGCGGGAACGCTGGGGGCGCTGCCTCATGCCCTGCGCGCGTATGCCCAGGAGCCGCACGACTTCCTCTTCAAGCTGGCCGTGGAGTTGGTGCCGTACAGCGCGTGGGCGTTGCTGGGGCCCGTGATTCTCGCCGTCTTCCAGCGCGTTCCTCCCGAGGGCCCCCGGCTCGCGCGGCATTTGGGGGTGCTTCTGGTTGCCGGAGCGGGCCTCGCGTGGCTCCACGTCCTGCTGCTCGCGCCCGCCATGGCCGTGCTCCACCAGTGGAGCGAGCGGGGCGTGTCCTTCCTGGCGGGCCTGCGGGACTTGCTCCTCGCGCGCGGCGCGGTGGCCTACTTCGAGTACCTCCTCTTCCTCGCCGCGTGGACGGCGCTCCGGTCCGCCCGGAGGCTGCGCGAGCGGGAGCTGGCAGAGTCCCGTCTCAAGACCCGGCTGGCGGAGTCCCGCCTGCAGGCGCTGCGCGCCCAGTTGGACCCGCACTTCCTCTTCAACTCGCTCAACGCCGTCACCGGGCTGATCCGCCAGCAGCGCAATCCGGAAGCCGTCGAGGCCCTGGTGGAACTGGGGCACCTGCTGCGCGCGAGCCTGGAGGGGCGGGGTGACCACGAGGTCTCCCTGGAGGACGAGCTCGACCTCGTCCGCCGCTACCTGGGCATCGAGCAGCTCCGCTTCGGAGACCGGCTGGAGGTTCGCCTGGAGCCAGGGCCCGACACGCTGAGGGCGCGTGTGCCCGCGCTGATCCTCCAGCCCCTGGTGGAGAACGCCATCAAGCACGGCACCGCGCGCCGGGCGACCCGGGGCCATATCCACGTCCGCTCCGAGCGCCGGGGTGACAGGCTGCGGCTGGAGGTCCGGGACGACGGGCCCGGGCTCAGAGCCGGCGGCGGGGGCGGCACCGGCATCGGTGTGGCCAATACGCGCGACCGGATCCGCCAACTCCATGGCAACGAGTACGGCCTGACGCTGGAAGACCTTCCGGAAGGGGGCGTCCTCGCCCGCGTGGAGCTGCCCTTTGACGAGTTGGAGCGAAGCAATGGCTGAGAACCCCGAGACGCGGTTTGATGGCTGAAGGGGAGGGTGCCAGCACTGCGCTGGAACTCTACTCGTTCAACCAAAAGAACTCGTTGCCGCTGCGAAGCGCACGCTGCAGAAATTCGCCGAAAGACACCGCAATCCGCCGGACTTCGAGCGGGTAGGTCTCGTGGTAGGCGTCCAGCAGCGGGTAACGCCCGTCCTGCTGTTGCGCGACGTCGACGAGCACGTAGTCGGAGTCCTGGAGATAGAGCAGCGTGTACCAGGATGGTGGGCCCTTCGAATCGTCGTCCTGTCCACGAAGCTCGACACGCGCACGCCGGATTTCCGCAAGCGAGAGGATGCGATAGTTCGCGTCCGGTCGCGGGCGGAAGAGCGTCGCCCCATCGCAGTGAAGGTAGAACGCGCGGAGATCTGGGTCGAGCTGCCAGCCCACGCGTGCCTCGAACGCCGCAACCTGCGCCGGCGTCGCGGGTGCATTCGGGAAGTGCACCCGTGAGACCTCAGCGAGCAGATTCTCCATCATCATGGTCAGTCCAAGTACGGCCTATCGAACCCGACGGTCGCCCACCGTGCGTCCCCTGCGTAGCACGCTGGGTAGGCCTCGTTGATGATATCTCAACTTCTTAGGTTGGAAGCCCAGTAAGACCTTCCGGAAGGGGGCGTGCTCGCGCGCGTGGAGGTGCCCTTCGATGAGCTGGAGCGAAGCCATGGCTGAAGACCCCGCGACGCGCGGAGGCTGGCGGGTGCTGGTCGTGGACGACGAGCCCCTGGCGCGGGACAACGTGAAGCACATGCTGGCCCGCGCTCCGGACGTCACCGCCGTGCATGAGTGCGAGAGCGGCCGGGCGGCCGTGGACGTCATCCTCCGCGAGCGCCCGGACCTCGTCTTCCTGGACGTGCAGATGCCGGAGCTGGACGGCTTCGACGTGCTCCGCCAGGTGGGCCTGGAGCGGATGCCCCCCGTCATCTTCGTGACCGCCTTCGACCGGTATGCCGTGCGCGCCTTCGAGGCGAACGCGCTCGACTACCTCCTCAAGCCATTCGGAGACGCGCGCTTCATGGCGTCGCTGGAGCGCGCACGGCGGCAGCGAGAGGAGGGGAGGGACCGGGCCATGCTGGAGCGGCTGTCCGCGCTGCTCGACTCGCGCCGGAGCCGTGCCCCGGAGCCCGCGCCGGCGCCACCCGAGGGCGGCTACGTGGAGCGCATCGCGGTGAAGACGGACGGCAAGGTGCTGTTGGTGCCCGTGCAGGACCTGGACTGGTGCGAGGCGGAGGGCAACTACGTCGTCCTGCACGCGAGCGGCAAGCGCCCCATGCTCCGCGAGACGCTGAACCGGGTGGAGCAGCTCCTGGACCCGCGCCGCTTCGTGCGGGTCCACCGCTCCATCCTGGTCAATGTCGACCGCATCCGCGAGCTGGAGCCGGACATCGACAAGGGCTGGGTGGTGGTGCTGCGCGACGGCACGCGCCTGCGCCTGAGCCCCGGCCGCAAGGCCGCGGTGGAGGCCCTGCTGCGGCAGACCTTCTGATTCCAACCCTGTCTGCCGCTCGGCCTCCGTAGGACTGGCGAGCTACCGGCAGTAATGCGGCGACTTCACGCAGTCCACGCAGAGCTTCCCCATGCACTGCTGGTTTGGCATGGGACACCTCGCGCCCGCGGTTTCCGAAGTGCCGTGCCTACATGTACGGATTATCAGGGGTTTTTCCTGGGCACGCCGGGGCTTCCGCGCTTCTGAGGACAGCCGCCGCAGGAGGGGCAATGCCTACATGAACGAACCGTCAGGTGTTTTTGGATGGCCCGTGGCTGTCAGCGGCGTCACCTGAATGGCAGTGCCTACATGTACATGTTTTCAGTGATTCGCAGGGCGAGCACTCGATTGCAATGCCTGTGAAAGCAATTGAAGCAATTGTGGTTGTCTTTGTTGTTGCTGATTGGTGTTTGGATTGCAATCAATTGCATTGTGGCTATGTGTGTTTGTGTTTGTGTTTGTGGGGATGATTTGTCAGGCCTGTGCTGGCGCTGCATGGGAGCGCGGAGGATGAGCAGGTGACGAGCCCCCGGAGCCATGAAGGTTCCTGGGACAGCCCGCCTCACTCGTGCTGGATGATGCCGCCCGCGAGGCGGGCACCCGGGCGCTGCCGCGGAAGTCGCGAGCCTGAAGGCCCGGGCCTGCTACGCGGCGCGCCCCGGTTCCGGACGTCTCAGGCCCCCGCGCGCTGGCGGTTGAGGCGGTCGTAGTGGCGGTAGCCCAGCTTGTCGAGCGCGCCCGCGGGCGCCAGGCCGATGTCCACCAGCGTCTTGATGTCGTACGTCCCCGCGAGCACCGGCGGCGCGTAGTTCCGGACTGCGTCGGGCGTGCGGAACTTCGGCAGCGGGAAGAGCACTGTGCTGGTGTGCACGTGCATGAAGTGCGCGGCGGACTGGCGCTGCCACCCCGGCACCCCGGGCGCGGTGATGACGTGGGGCGTGGCCAGGAACGTGCCGCCCGTGAGGATCTCCAGCTGCTGGCCCACCTGCGCCACGATGCAGCCCGCGGGCGCGGTGCCCCGCACCAGCTTCCCGTTGGGGTCCTCCGCCGTCGCGCGCGTGCGCAGGTACAGCCCGCTCTTGTTGTCGGGTGCCGCCGCCGGACGGCCCTCCGGATCCAGAAAGCGGCCTCCGGGCAGCAGCGTGAGCAGGTTGAAGTCCGTGTGCTCCTCGCCCCAGACGATGTCCGTGTTCACCTGCGAGGCCGTCAGCGGCAGGTACTGCAACGCGCGCGTGACGTGGGGGGCACGCTGGCACAGGTCCGTGAAGGTCGCCTCCGGCAGCCCCAGCGCCACCGCGGCGCCCCGCAGCAGCTTCTGGCCGGCCTCGTGCAGCGAGCGGCCCAGCGTCATGATGCCGTCCTGGAAGTACGGCGGCGCGCTCGCGGGCCACACGTTCTCCGGGTACAGCTCCGGGAACTCCAGGGCGGACTGCTCGTCGTTCGGGTACGGCGCGACGAAGTAGCACTCCTTGAAGTCCGGCTGGCCGTTGCTCGCGACGGCGACCTCGGTGTTCGGCGGCGTCCAGCCCCGCTGGTACCAGATGTCCGCCCGGCCGTAGGGGCGCTTCGTCTCTTCCGGCTGCGCGATGAACGCGGCGAACGCGTCGTAGTACCGGGTGAGCGCCTGGGTGTCGACGCCATGGTTCTTCAGGTACACGAGGCCGAAGACACCAAACGCCTCGCGGAGCGCCGCCGCGGCCTGCTCGACACGGGACGGGTCTCCCGACGCGAGGTCTGCGAGGTCGACAGTGGGGATGTTGAGCGAAGAGGTCTCGGCCATGGTGGGGCCAAGGTGTATCGCTCCTCGGGCCCGAAGGGGAGGGCCTGCTGGGAGGAAGGCTTCTACCGGGCAGGCGGGGGACTTCATCCTACCTGTCTGACGAGCAGACAGGCGGGTCGGGAAGGGCGCCGGTCCCGGTGTCTCCCAGGCACCCTGCATGGGCGTGAAGGCCCTGCGGCCACCGGGGCGGTCCGTTATGGTCCGCCGGTCGCCGCCGAGGCCGAGGGGTCCCCCGTGAAGAAGCTCGTCTCCGTCTGGTTCCGCATCCCGTTCTGGCAGCGTGTGCTCGGCGGCTTCGTGCTGGGGGCGCTGGTCGGCTGGCTCGTGGGCGCGCCCGCCGGGCCCTGGTTCCAGCCCCTGGGCACGCTCTACGTCAACCTCATCAAGATGATCGCCACCCCGCTGGTGTTCTTCGCGGTCATCAACGCGGTGGCCGCGCTCCACGGGCAGAAGAGCGTGGCCGTGCTGGGCGGCAAGACGTTCCTCTGGTTCGCCGTCACCGCCGCGCTGGCCGTGGGCGTGGGCCTGGGCGTCGCCGCCGTGATGAAGCCGGGCGTGGGCGTGGGGCAGCTCCAGCTGGCCTCGGACTACAAGCCGCGTGAGGTCCCCACCGCCATCCAGGTCCTGCTGGACGTGGTGCCCACCAACCCCTTCGCCGCGCTGGCGGGCGGGAAGATCCTCCAGGTCATCTTCTTCGCCGGCCTGCTGGGCTTCGCCCTGGTGAAGCTGGGCGAGAAGACGGCCCGCCTGCGCGAGCTGGTCCGCGAGGCCAGCGACGCGATGATTCAAGTCACCCGCTTCGTGCTGGAGCTCACCCCGCTGGGCACCTTCGGCCTCATCGCCGCGCTCGTGGGCACCTACGGCTTCGAGCGCCTGCTGCCCCTGGGCCGCCTGGTCATCGCGCTGTACCTGGCGTGCGCACTGCACATCGTCTTCGTCTACGGCGGCCTGCTGCTGGTGCACGGGCTCAACCCGCTGCGCTTCTTCCGAGGCGCGGCGCCGGGCATGCAGGTGGCCTTCGTCAGCTCGTCCAGCTTCGCGTCGCTGCCGGTGTCCCTGCGCAGCGTCACGCACAACCTCGGCGTCAACAAGGACTACGCGTCCTTCGCGGTGCCCCTGGGTGCCAGCATCAAGATGGATGGCTGCGGCGCCATCTACCCGGCCATCGCCTCGCTCTTCATCGCCCAGTACTTCGGCCTGGAGCTGTCCGCGTCGCAGTACTTCATCATCCTGCTGGCCTCGGTGCTGGGCAGCTTCGGCACCGCGGGCGTGCCCGGCACCGCCGTGGTCATGGCCACCGTGGTGCTCAGCTCCGCCGGCCTTCCGCTGGAGGGGCTGGGCTACCTGCTCGCCATCGACCGGGTGCTCGACATGATGCGCACGCTCACCAACGTCACCGGGCAGATGCTGGTGCCCGTGCTGGTGGCCCGACAGGAGGGCCTGCTGGACGAGGCCATCTACAACCGCGCTCCCACCAACGTGGGCCTGGAGAAGGACGCCGCCGGGGCGGAGTAGCGCCCGGCTGCATGGCCGGCCGCCTTCCCCCGCACCCGGGCGGTGCCCAGGTTGACCCTGCGGGTCTTCGCCCCGGGGTCACCAATGAGCGCCACCGTCTCCGACTACCTCCTCTACCGCCTGTCGCAGTGGGGCGTCCGCCGCATCTACGGCTACCCCGGCGATGGCATCAACGGCATCCTCGGCGCGCTCGGGCGCACGTCGGAGTTCCACTTCGTCCAGACGCGCCACGAAGAGATGTCCGCCTTCATGGCCTGCGCGCACGCGAAGTTCACCGGCCAGCCCGGCGTGTGCCTCGCGACGTCCGGGCCCGGCGCCATCCACCTGCTCAACGGCCTCTATGACGCGAAGCTGGACCACCAGCCCGTGGTGGCCATCGTCGGGCAGCAGTCGCGCGCGGTGCTCGGTGGCCACTACCAGCAGGAGGTGGACCTCCTGTCCCTCTTCAAGGACGTGGCCAGCGAGTACTGCACCATGGTCACCAACCCCTCCGCCGTGCGACACGCGGTGGACCGGGCGGTGCGCGTCGCCCTCTACGAGCGCACGGTGACGTGCATCATCCTCCCCAACGACATCCAGGAGGAGGCATACCAGAAGCCCGAGCGCGCCCACGGCACCGTCCACTCCAGCGTGGGCTACAGCGTGCCGCGCGTGCTCCCCCGGGAGCCGGACCTGCGCCGCGCGGCGGACGTGCTCAACGCCGGCAAGAAGGTGGCCATGCTGGTGGGCGCCGGAGCGATGAACGCCGCGGAGGAAGTGGTCCAGGTGGCGGACCTGCTCGGCGCGGGCGTGGCCAAGGCGCTGCTCGGCAAGGCCGTGCTGCCCGATGACCTGCCGTTCGTCACCGGCTCCATCGGCCTGCTGGGCACCAAGGCCAGCTGGGACCTGATGTCCGAGTGCGACACGCTGCTCATGGTCGGCACCAGCTTCCCGTACTCGGAGTTCCTCCCGAAGGAGGGCCAGGCCCGGGGCGTGCAGATTGACCTCGATGGCAGGATGCTCGCCATCCGCTACCCGATGGAGGTCGCGCTTGTGGGCGACAGCCAGGAGACGCTGCGCGCGCTGATTCCGCTGCTCCAGCGCAAGGAGGACAGGAGCTGGCGGGACACCCTCGAGAAGAGCGTCCGGCAGTGGCGGAAGACCGCGGAGGCGCTGGCAATGGAGAGCGCCAACCCGCTCAACCCGCGCCGCGTGTTCTGGGAGCTGTCGCCGAAGCTTCCGGACGAGGTCATCCTCACGGGGGACTCGGGCTCGGGGACGAGCTGGTTCGCGCAGTACCTGGACATCCGGAAGGGGATGATGGCGTCGGTGTCCGGCAACCTGGCCACCATGGGCTGCGCGGTGCCGTACGCCATCGGCGCGAAGTTCGCCTTCCCGCACCGGCCCGTGCTCGCCGTGGCGGGGGACGGCGCCATGCAGATGAACGGGAACTCGGAGCTCATCACCGTGGCGAAGTACTGGAAGGGGTGGAAGGACCCGCGCTTCATCGTCCTGGTGCTGAACAACCGGGACCTCAACATGGTGACGTGGGAGCAGCGGGTGCTGGCCGGAGACCCGAAGCTGCCGGCCACGCAGGACCTGCCGGATTTCCCCTATGCGAAGTACGCGGAGTCGCTGGGGCTGAAGGGCATCCGCGTGGACCGGCCGGAGTCGCTCGGGCGCGCGTGGGACGAGGCGCTGAGCGCGGACAGGCCCGTGGTCTTCGAGGCGTACGTGGACCCGGACGTGCCGCTGCTGCCGCCGCACATCACCTTCGAGCAGGCGAAGCACTACGCCCAGGCGCTGGCGAAGGGGGATGTGAATGCCGGTGGCATCCTCAAGCAGTCCCTCAAGGCGATGAAGGACCAGCTCCTGCCGAACAAGGGCGGCAAGGAGTAGCGGTAGACTCGGGCCGTGCACTTCCACACGCAGGACTTCTCCCTCGCGGGCGCGCCCGCCGTGTCCGTCCACGCGGGGCCTCGCGAGGAGGCGCTCCGCCGGGGCGCGGTGCTCTTCTTCCACGGCCTGGGCGCCTCCAAGGATGTGAACGCGCCAGAGCTGGGCGCCTTCGCCGCGCGAGGGCTGTTCGCGGTAGGCGTGGATGCGGTGGGCCATGGCGCCCGGCGCCTCCACGACTTTGACGCCCGTTTCCGGGATGGCAATCCGCACGTAGAGGCGGAGTTCCTGTCGCTCGTGCTCGCCACGGCCCGCGAGGTACCGGCCCTGCTGGAGGCCCTGGTGCAGCAGGGTGCCTCACCCGAGCGACTGGGTCTGTGCGGCGTCTCCATGGGCGGCTTCATCACCTACGCGGCCGTGGCGCTGGGGGCGCGGGTGGCCGCCGCCACGCCGCTGCTCGCGTCGCCGGAGTGGCGCCTGCCGTGGCCGGAGAGCCCGCACCTGAGGCCCGAGCGCTTCTTCCCGGTGGCGCTGTTCAGCCAGAACGCGGGCGCGGACGACGTGGTACCGGCCGAGCCGGCCCGGGCTTTCCATGCGCGGCTGGAGCCGCTCTACGCGGCGGCCCCGGAGCGGCTGCGGCACCGGGAGTACCCTGGCGCCGGGCACATGATGCCGCAGCAGGACTGGGACGAGGCCATCCGAGGCGCGGTGGAGTGGATGGCCCGCTTCGTCGCCGACGCGGGCACGCCCTGACGGAGCGTTACTTCTTCAGCTCGTACTCACCGCCCGGGTAGACGAACGAGTCGCGGTGCGCGTACCAGCACCAGGCCTCCACCTTCTGCAGCGGGCTGGCCGGGCGCAGCGCGTACACCGGGTGGTCCGGCGCGAGGAACTCCAGGGTCTGGAGCTCGAAGCCGGCGGCAATCTCCCCGACGTAGGGGTAGTTGCCCGCCATCAGCTTGTTCTTCACCTGCGTCACGTACATGAGCTGGCCGCGCGCCACCGAGGCAATCTGCTGGCCCACCCGCGCCACCGTGCGGATGACGGGGATGCCGTCCACGCGCGTGGTGGCCACCAGCCGGCCGTCCTCCAGCTCCAGCGTGGTGGTGCCATGCGAGGCGGGCACGCCGCGCTCGCTCACGTAGTCGCGCACCCCCTGCGAGGAGTTGAGGTAGTGCGTGAAGAAGCGGCCCGGCGTCACGCCGTCGGGCGCGAAGTGGTCCGCGAGGTCCAGGCCCAGGTACGTCAGCGAGTACGCGCCGAAGCCCGACGTCTGGTCCGCCGAGTCCACCACGTACTGGTTCATGTAGATGGCGCGGTTGGCCGCGGGCGACAGCCCCCTGGGCAGCAGCGCCGCGGCGGCCTTCGGGTCGGCGGGAATCCAGCTCGAGTACAGCATCCGGCTGTTGATGACGAGCTGCGGCGCGGCGAGGGTGCTGGTGCTCATGATGACTCCTGGTGGTGCCGCCGGGAGCCCTCATGGGCTCCAGCGGTTGGTTGAACGCTCTGCACTCCATTCGGAGCCAGCCACGCCTTCGGGTCGTCGTCCATCGCCCCGGAGGGCCCCGGCTACAGGGCCCGGTTGAGGGTGACGGGCCAGGTCCGACCCTCGCGGAGGATGAGCAGCGTGGCCGGGCTGCCCGGGGCGCCCAGCTCGCGCTGGCGGGCTTCACCCGGGTCCCGCACGGCGGCTCCGTCGATGGCCTTCACCACGTCGCCGATGCGCAGTGACGCGGAGGGGCCTCCCTGCGCGAGCCAGCTCACGGTGACGTCGTCTCCACTCATCCCGAAATAGAGCCCCAGGCGCCCTGGCTCGACGCGCGCGGGCCCCATGCGCCAGTCGCCCAGGTCCAGCGCCTTGCCCGGGGTGATGCTCACCTCCCGGTCTTCCCGCAGCCCGCTGCCCTTCCAGGCGGAGACCCGGTGCGGGCCGGGCGCGAGGTCCTCCACCCGGAAGCGCCCATCCGCCCCCGTCCTCGGTGTGAGGACGCCGTCCACGTCCACGAAGGCGTCCGCCACCGGCGCGCCCGCGGTGTCCACCAGCCGGCCGGTGAGGCTGCCCCCGGCCTCCACGACGACGTCCACCTGCGTGGTGGTGCCGGCGGCGCAGGTGGCCTCCGCCTTCCCGGCGCGGCCATCCGGCAACGTGACGGTGAGCGTGACCGGCCCTGAGACCATGTCCTCCACGACGAACCGGTCTCCGGCGAAGTCCAGCTCCTGAGTGGTGAGGAAGTCATCGTCCTTCCGGACGGCGGCGGCCACGAGCCGGAAGCCCTCGACGGGGCGACCGCCCGCCGAGCGCACGCTGCCGCTGAGGCGTCCTCCCGGGGACAGCTGCAGCGTGACGGCGCTCCGGGACGTGGGCACCGAGGGCAGGTCTCCGCGCCGCCCGCCATTGGTGGCCCACAGGTGCAGCGCGGTGCCGCCCATGCCATCCGCCACCACCGTGACCTGGCCGGAGGCGTCGGTGACGTCCTCGATGAGGATCTCGTGCTTGCCCACCTCGCTCCCCATCACCGTGGCGCTGACGCTGGGCGCTCCATTGGGCTCCAGCACCGTGACGAGGATGGGCTTGCGTGCCTCACGCACCTCCAGCGCCACGTGCTTCTTCCCGCCGGCCTCCAGGTCCACCAGCTTCACCTGGTCTCCGCTCTGGTTTCCGGTGTCCGTCATCCACGCGGTGAGCCGGTAGCGGCCCGCGCGCATCCGCATCGACCAGGCGCCCTCCGAGGTGGCGGGGACCTTGATGGACTCAGAGTAGGGCGCGCCTTCCCGCAGCGCGGAGACGGTGACGGGCTTCGGCGGCATGTAGCCTCCCTCGAGGCGCACGGTGCCCTCCAGGAGCCCTTCCTCCACGAGCTTCAGCCGCACCCGGCTCGTCTCGCCCGGCATGACCTTCACGCCCTCGCGGAGGTTCGTCTCGCTGCCCGGACGGCGGGCCGCCACGAACACCTCTCCCGGTGGGAGCCCCTCGAGCACGAACGCGCCCTGTGCATCCGTCACCGTGACGAGCGTGCCCTCCAGCGGAGCCATGCGCCAGCGCGACTCGGCGGTGACGTGGATGCCGGAGAGCGGCTTGTCGTCCCCGTCCACCACGGTGCCCTCGATGCGGCCGTGGGCCTCCAGGTCGGCGGTGAGGTCGAAGCGCTGGCCGTCCAGTACGCTGACGCCGCTCCTCGTCCACTTCTTGAATCCCCGGGCCCGCACCGTCACGGAGTACATACCTGGCGCGAGCGCGCCCGCCTCGAAGCGCCCGTCCGCCGCGGAGACGGCGCTGGCCACCTCGGTGGCGTCCTCCTCGACGCTGAAGACGAGGGCGCCCGGCGTGACGGAGATGGCCGCTCCGGCGATGGGCTCGCCCGAGCCCTTGCGCCGCACCAGGCCCGCGAGCGAGGCCTCCGCGCCCAGGCGGATGCGCACGTCGCGGACCGTCATTCCAGCGCCCACGGTGACTCGCGAGGGTGAGGCGCCGGTCAGCGCTCCCTCGCGCGCGGTGACCTGATACACGCCCGGAGGCACGTCGAGCGAGAAGGCGCCACCCGCGCTCGTGTCGGTCTCCACCGCGTCTCCGGTGCCCGAGGCAATCACGCGTGCCCCCGCGGCCGGCTTGCCGTCGGCCAGCTCGACGAAGCCCTCGATGAAGGCCGAGCCCCCCAGCTCGACGGTGAGTCCGGCGGTGGGCACGCGGACGCGGCCGATGCGCCGGGGGGCGCGTCCCGGAGCCTTCGCGTCCAGCTGGTACTCACCCAGCGCCAGGCCCTGGAAGAGGAACTCGCCGCTGCCGTTGCTGGTGATGGCGTGACGCTCCTCCTCGGGCATCGACGCGCTCATCGAGAGGGCGGCGGGAATCGAGGCGCCGCCGCTGGACGCGCGCGGGGTCAGGGTGAGCTCCACGAGCGGCACGGGCGTCTTCGAGCCCTTCTCCACGGTGACGCCCTCGAGGTTGCCGCCGAAGTCGAGCGTGAGGCGGACCGAAGTCGTCGCCTCACCGCGCGGCCGGGTGACGTGGGCTCGGGCCGTGGCGAGGCCGTTGGCCCTGGCGGTGACGAGGTAGGTCCCCGGCCGCGCGTGCAGCGTCAGGAAGCCCCCGTCATCGGTCAGCCCACTTCCCGCCACGAACCAGCGCGGCTTCCCCGCCTGGGCGCCGCGGGTCCCCCAGTAGTAGAGCGTCACCCTGGCGCCCGGCTTCGGCCCCGAGGCGGTGACCACCTCCACGCGCAGGGCGCCTTCCTCCTGGCGCATCGGCTCGTCGACGTACGGGGTGCCAGCTTCGGTCTCGCCGCCGGTCGCCGCACCGGAGGGCGTGCCGCCCTGCGCGGAGGCGCCTGGGGACCCGGGCTCGCCGGATGCCGTCTGGGAGGTGGAGTCGCCCGTGGCCGCACCAGGCGGGGACGCGCCCGCGCCGTCCGAGCGGCTGCGCGCCCACCAGAGTCCGAGTCCGGCGAGGAACGCCACGACCACCACGAGAACGAGTGACGTCCGCTTCATGCCAGGCCTCCGGGGAGGAACGCGCGCAGGACAGCATCTTGGCGGGTCTGGTTCCAAGAGGGCACGGGAAGCCCCGACAGACTACCGACAAACTTTCTTTGTCTTGACCTGGAAAGTTTGTCGGCGTTACAAGGCGGGCATGGCGAAGGACAGCAGCGCGGCGAAGGCCCGGCCCATGAGGGCCCGCATCCTGGAGCGGCTCGCGACGCCGACGACGGCGGCGGCGCTGGCGCGCGAGCTGGCCACGTCGCGGCAGAAGGTCGGGTACCACCTGAAGGAGCTGGAGCAGCAGGGCCTGGTCGAGCTGGTCGAGGAGCGCCGCAAGGGCAACGTGGTGGAGCGGCTGGTGAAGGCCAGCTCCCGCGCGTACCTCGTCTCGGCCGAGGCGCTGGCCTCGCTCGCACCGGACCCCGCCGCCGCGGTGGACCGCTTCTCGTCCGCCTACCTCATCGCCGTCGCGGCCCGCAGCGTGCGCGAGGTGGCCACCCTGCGCGAGCGCGCGCAGCAGGCCGGCAAGACGCTGCCGACATTTTCGCTACAGGCCGACGTGCGCTTCGCCAACGCGAAGGCGCGCCATGCCTTCGCCGAGGAGCTGGCGGAGACCGTGGGCCGGCTCGTCGCGCGCTACCACGACGACAAGTCCGAGGGCGGGCGCCCCTATCGCCTCTTCCTCGGCGTCCACCCCGCAGCCGCCCCCGAGAAGGAGCACCCCGAGTGAGCCAGGACAAGACGCGCAGTCTCGAGAAGCAGGTGAAGATCAACGCTCCGGCGGACGCCGTCTGGCGGGCCATCACCGAGGCGGAGCAAATCGTCCGCTGGTTCGCGCTCGACGCGAAGGTGAAGCCGGGCGTCGGCGGGTACGTGTGGCTGAGCTGGCCTGGGATGGCGGGCGAGTCGCGCATCGAGGTCTGGGAGCAGGGCAAGCACTTCCAGACGCGCGCTCCCGAGCGGCCGCAGGTGGCCACGGACTGGTACGTGGAGGGCGAGGGCGGCGAGACGACGCTGCGACTGGTGCACTCCGGCTTTGGCGAGGGCGCGGACTGGGATGCCGAGTACGACTCGCTGGACCGGGGCTGGTCGGTGTTCCTCCAGAACCTCAAGCACATGCTGGAGCGGCATCGGGATGTCGCGGGGCAGCAGATCATGGTGCCGGTGCCCGTGGGCAATGTCGGTCTGGACGAGGCGTGGCAGAAGCTGCTGGGGCCGGGCGTGCTCGGCCTGGAGCGCACCGGCGAGCGGGGGTTCAAGGCGCGCGCCGTCACGGGGGAGGCGCTGGAAGGGGAGGTGGACCTGTGGGTGCCGCCTCGCGCGCTGGGCATCGTCTTGCGCAACTGGAACGACGCGCGCCTCACCGTGGACATCAGCGGCTGCGATGGCGAGGTGCGGGCCTGGGTCTGCCTGCTCACCTACGGCCTGGACGCACCCGCGGTGGAGGCGCTCAAGGCCCGGTGGCAGCCGGCGCTGGAGGGAATGTTCCGCGCCGCGTGAGCGCACTGCGGGACACTCTGGTTTTGACGCTGGATGGCTTAGCCTCGCGGCATGGCGGTGAATGTCGCGGCGTGGTCGGACCCGGTCCGTCAACCCGAGCCGGGGCGGCTGCGGACGTGGCACCTCGTGTGCCCGTCCGAGTCCCTCCGGCCCGGGCAGGTCATGGGCTTCAGCCTGGGCGGGCGTGAGCTGGTGCTCTTTCGCGGGCAGGGCGGCACGGTGTTCGCGCTGTCCGCGCACTGCGCCCACATGGGCACCCACCTCGCGGGCGGCACCGTGGTGGGCGACTGCCTCCGCTGCCCGCTGCACCACTGGCGCTTCGATGGGAGCGGTGCCTGCCGCGCGGTTCCCCGTCAGCCGGAGGTGACGGGCCGGCCCGGGCAGCGGCCGTTCCCCGTGGTGGAGCGCCATGGCGCCATCCTGGTCTTCAACGGGCCCGTGGTGCTGTTCCCCCCTCCAGCGGTGGGCGACGCGGAGCTGCGCTGGCGCACCGGGCCCGCCGTCACCGTGCGCTGCGACTGGCTGCCCGTCATCGCCAACTCGTTCGACATCGAGCACCTGCGCACCGTGCACCGCCGGGAGTTGTGGGACGCGCCCACCGTGGAGCGGCCGGACCCGTTCACCTTCCGCCTGCGCTACACGTCGCGCGTCACCGGCACCGGCCCGAGCGACCGGCTGATGAAGGCCCTGTCCGGCAACCGCATCGGCGTCACCATCACCCTGCACGGCGGGACGCTGCTGTCGGTGGAGAGCGACCTGGGCCGCACCCGGAGCGCCCTGGTCGCCGGCCTCCACAAGACGCCCGAGGGCATGTCCGTGCGGCTGGCCTTCGCCGCCCGGCGCAGCCACGTCCCGGGGATGGACGGCGTGTCGCTCGCGGTGTCCCGGTGGCTCTTCACGGCGTTCCTGCGCAGGGACCTCTCCGTGCTCCATGGCATGCGCTTCAATGCCGCTGGCGCCGCGGAGGACCCGGTGCTGCGGCAGCTGCTCGACTTCACCGCCAGCCTCCCGGAGGACCGCGATGACGAGCGAGGGTAGGGGCCCGCCGATTCCGGCCGCCCTCAACGTCGTGCTCCTGGCGTCCGCGCTGGGCGCCTGCGCCGCGTGCCTGTGGGTGGCCACGCATGCGGAGACCTGGACCGTCCGGCTGCTGGCCGCGGTTGCGTTCTCCTTCGTGAACAACACCGTCTTCTCGCTGCTGCACGAGGCCACGCACGGCGTGCTGCACCCGGTGCGGTGGGTGAATGACGGGCTCGGACGGCTGGCCGCGACGCTGTTCCCCACGTCCTTCACCATGCAGCGCGCCTTCCACCTGAACCACCACCGCCACAACCGCACCCACCTGGAGCAGTTCGACTACTTCCGGCCCGGGGACAACCGCCTGCTCAAGCGCGCGCAGTGGTACTCCATCCTCTCCGGGCTCTACTGGCTCTTCGTGCCCGTGGGCGCGGTGGCCTTCGCGCTGGTGCCCGGGCTGCTGCACCGGCTGCGCGGCACGGGCACCCGCTATGGCGAGCAGACGGGCGCGGACGCGTACCTCGGGCGACTGGAGGCGGCGCCGGGCGCGGCCATCCGGTGGGAGGTGCTGCTCGCGGTGGCCGTGCAGGCCGGGCTCGCGGTGGCGCTGGAGCTGTCCGTCACGGGCCAGGCGCTCTGCTACGCGGCGTTCGCCGTCAACTGGAGCGGGCTCCAGTATGCGGACCATGCCTGGTCTCCGCTGCACGTCCGGGACGGGGCGTGGGATTTGCGCGTGGCCGCTCCGGTGCGCTGGCTGTTCCTCAACTACCACTACCACCGCGCCCACCACCGGCATCCCCAGGTGCCGTGGCTCCACCTGGGCCACTACGTGGACCCGGACGTGCCCCGGCCGTCCTTCCTGCGCGTCTGGTTGTCGATGTGGCGTGGCCCCCGGCCGCTGCCCGCGGCAACCTTGCCCGCGGCAACCTTGGAGGAGCGATGAGTGAGCGTCCCGCCCTGTTCGGCTGGCCCCGGCGCGAGGAGCTGATCCTCACCGGCGCGATGACCGCCGGGTTCGCGCTGTTCTTCCTCGCCGTGTACGGCGGCGCGAGCTGGGTGACGGGCTTCTATCCCGGCGGCCTGCACGTGGACCTGCCCTTCGAGCGCCACATCCCGTTCATCCCGGCATGGGCCGCCGTCTACGTGAGCATGGACGTGCTGCTGCTGCTGTCGCTGCTCGTGTTCCGCACGTGGCGCGACATGCTGCCCTTCGCGCTCGTGCTCTGCGTGCAGACGGTGCTGGGCGCGCTGTTCTTCCTCGTGCTGCCCGTGGAGGTGGCGTGGCCGCCCCGCCTGGTGCAGGGCGGCTGGGCGGACGTCTTCCTCCTGGCCGATACGATGAACCTGGAGCGCAACTACCTGCCATCGCTCCACGTGGCCTTCGCGTGCACCGCCGCGCTGGCCTATGCCGAGCGCTCGGGCTGGTTCGCGCAGACGGTGTTCGGCCTGTGGGCGGCGGGTATCGCGGCGTCCACGTTGCTCATCCACGAGCACCACCTGGTGGACGTGCTGGCCGGGGTGCTCCTGGCCTGGGGCACCTGGCGGCTGCTCTCGCCCTGGGTGCGGCGCGAGGACTTCCTGGACGCGGTGCGGATGGAGGCCCTGTGCGCCAGGGAGCTGTTCCGCTTCACGCGCCGACACCCGCGCTACGGGCTGATTGGCCTGGCGCTCTATGGGACCTCGCTGGGCCGCTCGTGGCGTGCCGCGCGCGTGGCCCGGGTGGGGTTCTGCTTCCTCCAGCTGGTGGACGACGTGTTGGATGGAGACCGTCGCGTCGAGGGCGAGCCGCTCGACTTCGTGGATGCGCTGGTGGAGGAGCTGGAGTCGGGCCAGGTGCGGGACACCGGGACGGCGGCCACGCTGGGACGGTGGCTGCTCGCCCACCTGGGGGACGCGGAGGCCCGGGGGCAGGTCTTCGCGCTCATGCGCCACATGCGCAAGGACCGTGAGCGCGTGCTCGCGCAGCGGTGGCTCACGGACGAGGCGCTCCGCTCGCACCATCGGGAGACCTTCCGGCTCTCGGTGGACCTGATGCTCTACGTGGCCGGGGGCCGGGTGCGCGCGACGAATGCCCCTGCGCTCCTCGAGGCCTTCGGCTGGTGCTCCGTCCAACGTGACTTGCGGGAGGACCTGGGACTGGGCCTCTACAACGTGCCGGCCGAGGTGGCGGAGCAGGTGCGGAGCGAGGGCGCGGACCCGGCCCGCTACGAGGCGCTGCTGGGCTCGGCCGCGGGTCGCGCGTGGGTGGTGGCGGAGTACGGCCGCGCGCGGGCGCTGCTGGACCGCTCGGCGGAGGAGCTGACGGCCCTGGGGGCGCACACGGGCGTGCGGCTGCTGTGGCTGTTCCACCGCTCCATCGAGGGCTTCTGGCGGAAGCGGCTGCCCCGGCGCCTGCCGTTCCTCAGAGGGGAGGCGCAGGTCAGGTCGTTGCCTTCCGGCGCGTCGTCCGGCCGATGACGAAGCCGGCGAGGAGCGCGCCCACCGCGATGAGGGCGAGCAGCACCGCCCCGTAGTTCTTCAGCTTCGACATCAGCGGGTTGTCGAACACGTTGGTGGAGTAGTGGAAGGCGGCGATGAGCCACTGGTCGCCCTCGCGGACCATGGTGCAGGTCCACCGGCTGTCGATGACGATGTCCGTGCCATCCGTGAGGACGTAGTGGTCCTTGGACGAGCCCCGGGCGACGCCGGTGCTCCCGTAGAGGCGCGTGAGGTCGTCCACCTCGAACTTCGCCGTCACCTTCTCCACCACGCGGTTCGGCCCGCGCATCATCTCGTCGTAGTAGGCGCGGATGGACTCCTTGCCCACGCGCACGTCGTTGTTCATCGTGGTGAAGACGACGTCCGGGTGCAGGTGCGACAGCAGCCGGTCCACGTCCTGCTTGTTGAGCGCGTCCTCCATGTCCTGCTTGAGGGCGCGCAGCGCGTTGTGCGTGGCCTCCACGTCCGGCGGCGCTGCGGGGGCGGCGGCATCCTGGGCGAGCGCCCACGCGGGCATGAAGGAGAGCAGCAACGCCGCCACACAGCCGAGGGTCCGCGTCATCAGGGCTCCAGGAAGGAAGGAGGCGGCATCCTAGCGGCCTCTTCCCTGGGGAGCACTCGCCACCTTCCACCCCCGGCCCGCGAGCTCATCCCGGAGGCGCGCGACGTCCTTCACGGGGTCCCACGTCCCGTGGGCCCAGGGAAGCACCTCGTCCAGGATGGCCTGGTGGATCTCCCTCGCCGACTGGAGCGGGGTGAGCGGGTCCGGTGAGTCTTCCGTGGAGCCGAAGGACCCGGTGAGGGCGGACTGGCGGCTCAGGGCGCGGCAGGCGGCCCAGACACACGCGCCCAGCGGGTCTCCGTCGTCCTCGTGGAGCGGTGGCGCGTCGGAGTCTCGGGGCTCCTCGCGTGGCAGGCACCGCGTGGCGTAGGTCACCGACCAGCAGGCGGAGTAGGCATGTGGCGGGGTGGCCGCCTGGCTGGGTACGACGTGCCCGTCGTACACGGCGCTGTCGACGAGCGCGTCCGTGGGCGACTGGAGCCAGGCATCCATCGCCATGACCGCGCGCCGGGGACCGTCGTTGGTCGGGTCCTGGTACTCCCACAGCCCCAGCACCCGGCGCGCGGCCGCGAGCGCGACGCGGACGGTCATTTCGGGACCTTGCGCCCGGAGCTGCTCGGCCCAGCGCGCGAGCATCCAGGCCGGTGTGTCGGCGGGCAGCCTGGGGGGCGGCACGTCCCGGAGCAGGGCCGCCACGCGGGCCTCGGCGGCGGGGCCCGCTGGCAGCGGCGGCGCGCGGTTGCGGCACAGGTCCCGAACGATGTCGTCGATGGCGGCGTCCGCGTACGGTTCCAGCGAGCAGAGCTTCCGGTAGCCGGAGAGCGTCGGCAGGGCAGAGGCCGCCCGCGCACCCAGCCTGCCGAGCAGCAGCAGCGCCTTCATGCCTCTCTCGCGTCGGGCGCTCTCGATGGCATAGGCGTCGACGCGGCTGAGCGTCTTGGGCTCGGGACGGGCCTCGCCCGCCTTCCAGACGGCGTCCAGGAGCAGCGGGATGGCTCGCGCCGGCTCCAGTTGTCCGAGGATGCGCAGCGCCTCGAGGTCGTTGGCGTCGTCCAGCATGGCTTGCTCCTCCAGCACGGTGAGCACCTTCGGGCCATCCGGAAAACGGCCGGTGAGGCCACCGCCAGGCAGGGACACGCAGTGGAGTCCCTCCGGACCCGCGAAGCATCGCACCTCGGATGAGCCAGGAGGAGGGCCTGGCGATGAACAGGGAGTGGCGCCGGGGGGCGATTCCCTGGCCTCTGGCACGTGTCTATCCCTCCTCGACCGGGTGTGACCATGGGCTCCGCCCGGGCCGTGCCGCGCGCCCGGGCCAGTCATCCAGCCCAGGAGGTGTGTCGTGGTCATGACGGAACGCCCCGCAACGCTCGTGCTCTCCGGTGGTGGCGCCAAGGGAGCCTTCCAGGTGGGCGCCGAGCGCGTCCTGCGCGAGGTCCACGGCTTCCGCTGGGAGCGCATCTTCGGCGTCTCCGTGGGCGCCCTGAACGCCGCGCTCCTGGCGCAGCACGCCTTCAAGGAGCTGAACGACGTCTGGCTGAACATCCGCGAGACAGACGTGTACCGGAAGTTCCCCTGGCCCGTCATCGCGCTGCGGCTGGGCCTCCTCCGCAAGCTGGGGCTCTATGACGGCACGCCGCTGCGGGACTTCATCTACCGGAATGCCGCCGGGCGCCCCTTCGTCGTGCCTGCCCACGTGGGCCGCGTGTCGCTGGTCTCCGGCAACTACGAGCTGGTGCCCAGCGAGGCGAAGGACTTCCTGGACGCCGTCTGGCAGAGCGCGACCATGCCGGTCATCTGGGAGCCCATCGGGCCCACCGCCATCGTCGACGGTGGGCTCCGCAACGTCACGCCCCTGGGGGACGCGCTGCAGTTCGGCCCCACGGAGATCGTCGTCATCGCCTGCTCCTCGCCGAAGCTCGAGTCCGCGAAGGCCCCGGCCAACATCCTGGACGTGGCCAAGCGCAGCCTCGTGGACATCACCATCAACGAAATCCTCCTCAACGACGTGGACACCTTCGTCCGCATCAACGACATCGTGAGGCAGGCCTACGAAGAGGGCTACACGCTGCGGCGGCCGGATGGCGTGCCCTACCGCTACTGCCGCATCACCGTCATCGAGCCGGCGAAGCCGCTGGGGGACACGCTCGACTTCTCACCGGAGATGATCCGCATGCGGATGCGTCACGGTGAGGAGATGGCCCGGTCCGCCTTGAAGCCCACGGGCGTGGGCCCCGGCGAGCGCATGCCGCCACAGGTGGGGCCCGACTATCACGAGCCCACCCTGCGCCCCGTGTAGCCGCTTCGAGGCTACTCCGGCAGGGACACGCGGCGGACGCGGAAGGGCAGCTCCAGCGGCGGTGGGGTCGGGCTGGTGAGATGGGAGAGCTGGCTCTCCGAGACCCACGCACTGCCCTCCGCAAGTTCCACCGAGGTGGGGTCCTTGAGTCCTTCCTGGAGCTTCGTCACCGCGCCCCGGCCGTCCGCGCCCAGGGCGATGCGCGACACCGCCGTGCCGTACTGCTCCACGACGACGAGCCCCGCCGAGGCGGAGTGCTTCAGCCCGTCCGGGCCCACCAGGGGCCGGTCCAAGGGCACCTCCTGCACGGCGCCCGCCGCACCTCCCGCGGTGATGGGGATGCGGAACAGCTTCCCGTCCGCCGTCTTCACCGCGTAGAGCGACGACGCTCCGTCGAAGGCGAGCCCGTTGAGGCCGAACTGCCCCTGCGGCCCGTAGAGCGCATCGGCCTGGATCCACACCTCCGCCGAGTTGTCGGTGTCCACGCGCGCCGCCGGCACCCGGATGATGCGCCCGAGGAAGCTGTCCGTCGCGTAAAGGTTGCCGGCAGTGTCCAGGGCCAGCTCGTTGCAGAACCCCGAGCCAGCGCCCTGCTGCGCGGGGAACACATGCCGGTGGACGGCCTGTCCCGTGGACAGGCTCACGGCGATGAGCTCCGGCGCATCCGGTGTGCCGAACACGTTGCTGCACAGCCACAGGTACTGCTTCTCCTCCTGCACCAGCAGCCCCACCACGCCCGTCACGATTGCGCGTGGAGCGACGAAGTCCTCTGCCCGGGCGCTGCCGGGCCGCACCCGGACGATGCGTCCGTTCATCAGGCTGCCCACGTACAGGGTGTCGTCCGCGCCGGCGGCGATGCCCTCCGGGTAGAAGTCGTCGCCTGGCAGGATGAGCTCCGTGACTCCGTCGCGAGACGGCACGGGCGCTTCATCCTCCGAGCACCCGAAGACACCGCCACACGCCAGGACCCACAGCGCACTGCCCAGGATGCCTACTCTGCTTGCCTTCATGGTCTGCCTCCACGTTCGTGAGAGAACGGGAGGCAAGGTGTCCGCGGGCCGTGATGCGTTCTTGAAGAATCTTGCGCCTGTTTCTTTCCGCCTCGTTCGACACGCGGGCAAGGCCTTCCCGGCCTGCCTCCCGGAAGGAGCGGTCTGCCGCTGGCGACCGTGGTCTCCGGTGACCTGCCCGGTCGTCCGCCGTCGGCATGTCAGCCCCACCCGGTAGGAAGGTGCTGGCGGAAGGAACGTTCCTTCCACGGGCGGGTCGGTCCGGCAGGGGGTGGGCGGATGATAGAGCTGTACCAGCAGTTCGTGGCCACGCGGATGGAGGAGGCAGCGGCGGTGATGGCGCAGCGCGGCTACGACAAGACTCCGGCCGCGGAGCTGGCGCGGGTGATGCGTATGTCGGTCGGCTCGCTGTACCGGCGCTACGGCAGCAAGCGTGGCTGTGCGCTGGCCATTCGGGACTTCTCCGACGACGAGCTGTCCCGGTATGCGCGCTACGAGTTCCAGATGGCCAGCACGGACGAGGGCGCGGGCTTTCGCGAGGGCTTCTTCGCCCTCTGGAGGCTGCTGGCCCGCTACGCGTTGCGGATGCCCGGAGTCTTCAGCTTCGTCTTCCTGCACGCCCACCCGGAGCAGGCGCCGGACGACGAGCGAGGCTGGCGGGTGCGAGACCTGGTCCGGGAAGTCGTCAGCCAGGGCGAGCGTGACGGAGCGCTGATACCGGGTTCAGCGATGGCGAGGACGTGCCTAGTGTGGGGCGCGCTGGCGGAGCTGGGACGGGTGGCGGCGAGGTGGGAAGGCGCAGTGACGGAAGAGGACGTGCTCGCGTCAGCCGAGGCGCTCTGGCGGGCGCTGGGGCCCAGGGAGAAGTCGACGCCCCGGGGGCCCGGGGGCATGCTTCCTCCAGGCGGCGAGAGGGCCCCGGACGAGACGCCCGGCAGCGACTCGGCGGTGGCTATGACGCTTCAAGCTTCATACGGCGAGAGGGCCCCGGATGCGGCGCCCGGCAGCGACTCGGCGGTGCCCATGCCGCTTCCGTCTCCAGACTGCGAGGAGGCCCTGGAGGAAGCGCCTGGCAGCGACTCGGCGGTGCCCATGCCGCTTCCGTCTCCAGACTGCGAGGAGGCCCTGGAGGAGGCACCCGACAGCGGCTCGGCGAATGCCGCGGGTGAAGACGCAGTGCCTTGCGCGAATGACAGGCCACCCTCGGGAGCGCTCTATGCGCGGGGGCTGCTCGGAACTCGTGAGACTCCTTCACGCCTCGAATCAAGCGCCGCGTGCATACGCGCGGGGTGTCACGCCGTAGGAGTCCTTGAAGGTGCGCGAGAAGTGGGCCTGGTCCGCGAAGCCCAGCTCATAGGCCACCTCTCCCGCGGGCGCTCCCTGGCGCAGCAGGGGGAGAGCTCTCGTCAGCCGCAATCGCTGCTGGTACGTGTGGGGCGGCAGGCCCGTCTCACGGGAGAAGACGCGCGCCAGGTGGTACTTGCTCAGCCCCACCGCACCGGACAGCTCCTCCAGCGACACGCGCTCCGTTGCGTGCGCATGCAGGTACTCACGGGCCCGGCGCACCGCGCGTGCCTCCAGTCCCACGGGGTAGAGGACCGCCGCTCCATCACGTCGGGCGAAGAGGTCTACCAGGGCCTCCACCAGCCACGCCTCCCACTCCAGTGCGGTCGCGCCTTCTCCCAGGCGCTGGTGCAGGCGAAGGAAGCTGTGCGCGGCGCGCGCGTCCTCCAGCGCCGTCACCTCCGAGGGCAACCGTACAGCGCGAGGACCGAGCCCCTCCAGGGCCCGCATGACCACGGAGGGTTCGAGGTGCAGGCTGCGCAGCATGGGCAGGTGGCGCGGATCCGCGGAGGCCGCGTGAGGGGCCCCGGGCGGGACGAAGAAGAGCGCGCCGTGCGCGCCCGCGCCCTGCGTATAGAGGCGAGAGTCCGTCTCCGTGGTGACGACGCCGGCCTGCAGCAGGCCCAGCTCCCACTGGCGATGATGGTGCATGTCCGCCGCGAAGCGACGGCCCTGGACGAAATACCGGTCGATGCCGGAGGGCCGGGCGTCGGGACTGTCGGGCGTCTCGTAGGCGCAGGGGAGTTGGGGCATGGGACGCGGTTTCAGCCTGGAGAACGCGGGCCTCGAGCGTGCGCTCCTAGGGCAGCACCTCCGACACCTCGCGCGAGCGGGCGGCACCGGGCGGGCAGCGGTCCGCGACGCCCTCGGTGACGGAGAACTCTCGCGACACGCCGGTGTAGGGACGCGGGGGCTCGTCCGGGCGGGGGCGCCACTCTCCGGCATGGCGGAGGCGGTAGGTGCCCGGGGGCGTGTCCTCGGGGATGTCCCACTCCACCGTCACGTGCGAGCAGGCGCCGCGCGGCGGGCAGGGGTAGCCCTTCCACCGGTACTTCGTCTCCCAGTCCCAGTCGTAGGCCACGGGCACCCAGCTCCCGTCCTCCTGGCGGCGCTGGACTTCCAGGAAGGAGCCCTGCGTGTGCAGGTTGTTGCGGGGGTGGCCACCCCAGAAGGTGGCGCTCGCGGTGGCACAGCGCGGGTAGCTGGCGCCCGCGTCCCTGCCCGAGACGACCGAGCCGAAGGTGACGGTGCCGAAGCGCGGGTCTGCCCTGGGCACCTCGTCGTACGTATGGGACAGGCGGATTTCGCGGACGCGGCCTCCCGGCGGCTTCGGCTTCGGTCCCCGGGGGACGTCGGTGCCGGCGGCGAGCGCCTCCGCCAGCTTCGCGGACTCCTGCTGCACCGCCGCGAGCTGCCACGGGCCGAAGTGGGTGGACGCGCCCTCGTAGTCCTGCTGCGCGTACTCCTGCCGCGTGGTGAGGTAGCCCGAGTACGCATTCGACAGGCCGGCGATGACGACGTGCTCCACACCCGCGGGGGCCAGGCGCTCGCGCACCGTCTCGCGCAGGCGCCGTCCCGCCATGGTGGTCATCTCGAAGGGCACGGCCACCAGCGCGAGGTTGCCCAGCCGCACGATTTGGAGCGGCAGCACGTTGGGGCTCATGATGGGGCACTCCTCGCCCGGCTTGAGCGCCACCGGCTTCTCGGCCTGGCAGGGGTCGTTGTCCACGCCGCACAGGAAGCCGGCCAGCGGGTCTCCGCAGCGCACGCCCTCGCGGCCCACGCCCCGGCCGTCCTCGGCGCCCGCGAGCATGGAGATGCCCAGCGCCGCCTTGCACGTGCGGCGCTCCTGGCCGTCCGCCCAGCGGGGCTCCACCTTCACGGCGTCCATCTTCACGTAGGTGTGCCGGGAGTCCACGCCGCCCGTGAGCGGCCGTGCGCCGGCGGTGTCCTCGAAGAGCTTCCACGCCAGCTCGAACTGGCGGCGGCCCGCCTCCTCGGTGGCGGCCAGCTCTCCCTCGCCCCGGCCGTCCCCGCCGCCGTAGACGTTGGGCGTCACGTCGCCCTCGTTGCTCTGCGCGAAGGCGGCCACGAAGGTCTTGGGGGAGCCGTAGTCCGTGTCCAGCCGCTTCTCGAAGAGGTAGGACGCGTAGCCCTTGTTGTCGCCGCTGATGAGGCGGTTGGTGTTGGTCATCGACGTGGCGTGCACGGCGAACCAGTTCACCATGCCCACCGGCGTCGGCTCGCTGGCCCCCGGAGGCGCGGCCTCCAGGCGCAGCAGCGTCATGGCCGTGTCCACGTTGCCCGCATACTTCGAGCGCTCCTCGAGCGGGTTGCGCTCGTACGCGCGGGCGGAGCGGTTGTCGCTCGCGCCGGGCAGGTTGCCCGTGTTCACCCGGATGCGGCCGGGGGCGAGGTTGTCGTGGGCGCGGACGATGGACTGGAAGATGCCCTCCGCGATGGCCTCGAAGTTCTGCGGCACGAAGCCGATGAACGGAATGCCCAGGAACGTGTGGTTGTAGAGCGCGTGGTGCGAGTACCCGCCCGGCCCGGCGTGCGTGTGCGTGGCGCTCAGCAGCACGTTGGCGTCCGTGTAGAGGTCCTCCCCGTAGCGCTCGCGCAGCTTGCGGAGCACCGACTGCTGCACGGCCTGGAACAGCATGCCCAGGTCCGCGCTGACGAACACCACCCGCTTGCCGTTGCAGGGCGAGGCGATGACGAAGGCGCGCGAGCGCAGCCGCTGGTGGATGCCCGCGGTGTTCTGGCCCGCCTTGACGTAGCCCATCATCATCACCTGCGCCGCCGGGCCGGTGATGTCGTAGAGGCCCGTGCCCACCTCGAAGTCCGTCTGGCCCTGGCAGCCCTGGGCCCGGGCGCGGAGCGCGGTCGCCTCCGGCGCGCGCTTCGAGGCGCAGCCGCCCAGGGCCAGCAGGGCGAGGACCCACGCGAGCCTCCACGTTCCTGAGGACTGGCATTGCATGGTGGTGGTTCCCCCTCGGTAGGATGGGCGAAGCGCCCCGTTCATGGCGCCCGAGGTTATCCCACCGTGATGCGCTCGCCGTCGCCTGCCGAAAAGTCGCAGGAAGAAAACCGTGTGGCCGAGGGGACGGCGCTGCTGGAGCAGCTGGCGTCGCGGGTGGTGGAGGCGCGCGCGGCCTCGGACGAGCGTCGGGCGGGCATGGCCGGGGCCGTCAACGCGCTGATGGCGAGGCTGCCCGCGCAGGTGGAGCCCGAAGCGGGCGCCGCACTGCTCCAGCGCCTCCTGGAAGAGGGGAGCCTGGAGGGGCTGGTGGATGAGGCGGGCCAGCCCTCCAGCATTGCGGCCACCCGGACGCTCCTGGAGCTGGGCTACCCCCATGCCCTGGCGATGACGCCAGAGCGCCTGGAGGCCCTGCGCCGCTGGAGGCCCCGGCGCCAGCGGGTGCCCTGGGTCGCCATCGCGGGGACGCTGTTCCTCTCCTTCATCGCGCAGGTGGCCTTCATGACGCTGGGGGACAGCAGCAGGCTCCTTTTCCAGATGTCCCTGGCCGCACTGACCGGGGAGGTGGAGCCCCCCGAGCTCACCTGGCTGCAGCAGCTGGAGCAGGTCATGTACTTCCACCGGGAAGAGGTGTTCGTCGGACAGCTGCTGGCGAACTTCGCGGCCTTCCTGCTGGCCGTGACGGTGGGATGGACGCACCGGGGACACTGGCTGGCCCGGCGGACCTTCTTCGGCATCGCCGCGGCCTCGTTGGTGGTGGGGGGCCTGCAGGTGGTGCCCAGCGGATGGCTGGCGATGACCACGTGGACCGCCGGTGCTGGAGCACTGGTGTCGGGACTGCTGATGAGGAAGCGGTAGGAAGCGGGGAGCCTCCATTCATTGCCGGGTGTGACGCCGAGGAACGCATGGGACGACGTGCCGGGTGGATGGGAGTCGCGGCGGTGCTCGTGGGCGTGGCGCGGCCCGCCCTGGCGTTCAAGGCCAGCGGTCACGACATCATCGAGGCGCAGGCGTACCGCGCGCTCGCGGAGGGCTCCACGCGGTACGACGACGGTCTGGGAGGCGAGGCCGAGGGACGGCAGGTGCTCGAGGACCTGATGGAGGCGGGCATCCTGAAGGGCGCGCGCTGCTTCCCGGTGTACTCGAAGGAGCGGGTGTGTCCTCCCGGCGAGGCCGCGCGCGCGCTCGACTGGTGGCCCCGGCCGTGGACGGGCCACTCGGACATGGTGTTCTCCCGGCAGTTCGGGCCGGTGGGGCAGTGCTACCACTTCCTCGGGAGGCGCTCTGATGAGCGGCTCGGCCAGGACCGGGGGCTGGGCGAGGTGGCCTTCTCCCGGTGCATGGGTACGTTGCGCGAGCTGATGAACGTGGTGGCCGGCGCGGACCCGCTGCTCGCGCACGGCCTCAACAACGGCATCTACGAGCTGCTGCACGCGGTGGGGGACTCGTTCTCCTCGGCGCACGCCGAGCGGGCGGAGGAAGGCACCGGCGCCGTGCAGTGGCTGCGGACGTGGAACATGGTGCCCCTGTTCCAGCGCCCGAATCCGACGCTGCGCCACGACTTCGACGATGCGAGGGACCAGCGCTTCCTCGACGTCAGCGCCACGGCGCTGGCCGCGGACCCGGCGTGCGAGCCGGACTCCGAGCACCCCTACACCTTCAAGCGCGAGTGCCTGTCCACCGAGGCCCGGGCCGCCGTCAACGGCCTGCGCGAGCTGCTGGTGGTGGCGTGGCGCGTGCGAAACCGCATGGCCGGCGCCTGCCGGGGCCAGGTGCCCCTGGAGTGTCCGGACAACCTGCGGGACTGGGAGGCGTACGAGGCCCGCTACCTGCGGCCGCCGCCGCCCCCGGGACTCGCGGCCTCGGACGTGAAGCACGGCTACCGGCTCAGCACAGAGGACCTGGACGCCTTCCCGGTGGCGCACGTGGGGCTCGTGGGTGCTGTCGGCATGACGGGCCGGGGCACCACGCTGGGCGGGCGGGCGGTGCTGCCGCTGACGATGGCGCCGGACAAGGTGCGGCCGCTGCTGCCCTCGGTGGGGTTGATGGGCGGCGGGTGGTGGACGGAGGCCGGCCGCTCCAGCTTCGTCGGTGAGCTGGACGTGACGCTGTCCCTGCCGTTCTCCGAGTACTTCTCGCTCGGTGTGTCCCCGTACCGCGTCACGTACCAGCCGGGGGAGGACCCGGCGCTGCACGCGCTCTTCGGCACGCCCCAGCTGGACGTGTTCCTCGCCAGCGCCGACGTGGGCCTGCCGGTATGGCTGCGCTTCACGGGGCCGGTGGCGTACGACGTGTTCGAGGACGAGGCCCGCTGGTTCGCGGCGCTCACCGTGGGCGTCCACGTCGACCACTCGCTGCGCATCCCGACGGAGGTCCGCGAGCAGGGCTCGGGCCGGAAGGCGGCGGCGCAGCACCTGCGCGAGCAGTCCCTGGACGCGGAAGAGCCCGGCACCCTCCAAGTGGACTCCGCGCGGCGCTGGGAGCCTCCGCCGCTGGAGGGCCTGTCGCTTCCGAAGCACCTGCCGCGCAAGGCGCTCTACCTGGACGCGGGGGCCACCACGCGCGGCGGCGTCGTCACGGGGCTGACGTTCCTGGCGGACGTGGGGACCGAGCGCACGCCCTGGCGGTGGGCCGTGGGCGGGCGCCTGTTCGCGGACGGACGCGGGCCCCGGGAGCGCGGGCGCACGCGCTATGGCGTGTCCCCCGAGCTGCGCCTGTACCCGCTGCGCTTCCTGGGCGTGGTGGTGGACCCCGCCGAGGGCACGTGGGCGCCGGCGGCGGGCTCCAGGGCCTCGGCGTCCGGCTCGGGAACGAAGCGCGTCGGGCTCGGCGGGCGCGCGGGCCTGGCGCTGCGGTGGGAGGTGCTGCAGGCGGTGGTGCGGGCACCACCGTTCTCCTACTCGCGCCGGGTGTGGGAGCGCTCCGCGGGCCTGGAGCTGTCACTGGGCCTGGACTTCGCGCCGCTGCTGGAAATCGACTGAGCGGCGCGGCGCGGGCTCAGGCGCGGATGAGCTGGAAGTTGAAGTCCGCGGTGCCGAGCGTCTGGTACAGGCGGATCCACAGCGGCAGGCTCATCTCCATGGCGCGCGCGCCGGTGATGTCCCCCAGGTCGATGATGCGCTTCCAGCCGAAGCCCTCGGTGAGGACCTGGGTGACCTGCTTCTTCGCCCCGGCGTCATTCCCGCAGATGAACAGCTCCGTCGGGCCAGGCAGCTTCGACGGCTCCACCATGACGCTGGCGGTGACGGTGTTGAGCGCCTTGACGACCTTCACGTCCGGGAAGGCGCGCTGGAGCTGCTCGCCCAGCGAGTCCGTGTTGCAGACGGACAGGGTGGGGGGAAAGCCCTTCGAGAAGTCGAGCGGGTTGCTCACGTCCACCAGCACCTTGCCGTCGAGGGCCTGGGCTCCGGCGGCCTTCACCGCCTCCAGCGAGGCCGTGCCCGCCGTGCAGTTGAAGACCAGCTCGCCGAAGGCCGCGGCGTCCGTAAAGGTGCCCTGCGACGCGCGGGCGCCTGCCTTCTGCGTCCACGCCGCCGCCTTCTCGTTGTTCGCAGTGCGCGAGCCCATGCGCACCTCGTGGCCCAGCGCCACCAGCTTGCTGCCCAGCGTCTCGCCCACCAGCCCCGTACCCAGGATTGCAATCTTCATGACGTCCTCCTGCTTCGTGGATGGGGGCAACCCTAACCGTCAACTCCGAAGGCATCGAGCGCGCGGGAGTTGAACCATCGTCAACTCCAGGTTGACAATGAGGGCCATGGACCTGTTCGCGGGAGTGCTCCCATTCCTCCACGTGGCGGAGGAGCGCAGCTTCCGGAAGGCGGCGGAGCGGCTCGGTGTCACCACGGCGGCGGTGAGCAAGGCGGTGCGGAAGCTGGAGGACGACGTGGGCGCGCGGCTGTTGGAGCGCACGTCGCGCCAGGTGGCGCTCACGCCGGAGGGCGCCGAGTTCCTGGAGCGGGCGCGAGAGGCGGTGGCGCAGGTGCGGGCGGCCCGCGAGACGGTGGCCCAGGCCCAGCGCGCGCCTCGGGGCCCGCTCACGGTGGCGCTGCCCTACATCCTGTCTCCGGTGGTGCTGCCCCGGCTGGCGCGGCTCCAGGCCCGCTATCCGCAGCTCACCCTCCATGTGCGGCTGGATGATCGCTTCAGCCGCATGGTGGACGAGCACATCGACGTGGCCATCCGCGTGGGGGCCCTGGAGGACTCGAGCCTGGTGGCGCGGCGGCTCTTGCACACCCGCTGGGTGACGCTGGCCTCGCCCGCGCACCTGGCCCGGTACGGCACGCCGCAGCGCCCGGAGGAGCTGTCACGCCACCCGTGCCTGAAGTTCGTGGATCCGCGCGGCCTGGCACGGGACTGGGTCTTCCGCCGCGAGCCCGGAGGCGCGCCGGAGGTGGTGCGCACGCGGCAGGCCCTGGACGTCAACCATGGCCCCGCGCTGCTGGACCTGGCGGCGGCGGGCGCCGGCATCTGCCAGGTGCTGGACTTCATGCTGGACGAGCGCGCGAGGGATGGGCGGCTGGTGGAGGTGCTCGCGGATCACGCCGCGGAAGGGCCGCCCGTCCATGCCCTGTGCATCCCCGGCCGCCAGGCCGTGCCGCGCGTGCAGGCGCTGCTCCAATTGCTGTCGGAGGAGCTGCGGCCCCCCGGCCGTACGTAGCCCAAGGCGCTACCAGGTGGCGGGCATGCCTTCCGGCTTCGAGGCCCCCGGCCGCACATGGGCGGCCCGCGCCTCGTCAGAGGCCAGGCCCTGCGCGCCGCAGGGAGGCTGATCCGCGTTGGCCTCGTCCGGAGCGTCGTTGATCTCCTTGTAGAAGCGCCGGCCAATGAACACGCCGAGCACCAGCGACACCACGAGCCCCACCGCCGACACGGCCGTCATCACGGTGCGGCCCTGCGCCAGGCCACTGCCGAACTGCGCGGTGAGGAAGGTGCCCGGAATGGTGCCCAGCAGGACGCCGGCCACCGAGGGCCACAGGCGCGCGCCACTGGCCGCCGCGGCCACCAGCATCACGTCGGTGGGGCACAGCGGGTTGATGCACGCCAGGAAGGTGAAGAGGAAGTCATGGCGCTTCGCCGCCCGAGACAGGGCGGGGTACTTGCCGCCAGCCAGGCGCTTCATCGGCCCCGTGCCCAGCTTCCGCGCCACCCCGAAGAGCAACATGGCAGACAGGAAGCTGCCTGTTAGTGAATAGAGGGTCGCTGCGAGCGTCCCGAACATCATCCCGCCGACAGCCGTCAGCAGCTGACCGGGCAGCAGCGTCACCGGGCGGATGGCGAGAAAGGCGATGTAGGCCAGGGGGGCCGCGTCACCGAAGGGCTCCAGGACGGCGGCAATGTTCTGCTGATCGATGAAGTCCGGGCCGAGAAACCGGAGCATCACCAGTCCGCCAATGGAGACAAGCATCGGGGCCAATACCCGAAGCCAGGTCTTCGCTGCCTGCGCCACGCCATGCCTCCCCGCCGCCCGCCCGCCGGACGCGCCGTGGGCAGAAGGTGGAGGGCCTATCGGGAATCGGCAATGTGCAGTGCGGTGTTTCAAACAATGAAGCGTCCTGGCGGACATGCCTCCGCCCGGCTCGGATGCTCGGCAGGCGTAGCGAAGTATCCGAATTTACTGGCGTTTTTCGTGCCTGTGTCATTCGCGAACGGCTGGCGGTGTACGGAGCTTGCTTGCATCGGGGCGCTTCCGTCCCAAGGTTTCAGGCAAGGGACACCGAGGCGCGGGGCGGTGGCAGTCACGAGAGGAGATGGCGATATGTCGGACAAGGACAACAAGGGAAGCATGACGGTGGCGGAAGCGGGCCGTAAGGGCGGAGAGACTGTCCGGAACGAGCGAGGCCGCGAGTTCTACGAGACCATCGGCCGCAAGGGCGGCGCGACGGTCAAGGCCGAGCGCGGTCGCTCCTTCTACGAGGAGATCGGCCGAAAGGGAGGCGAGACGGTCAAGGCCGAGCGCGGCGCGAAGTTCTACGAGGAGATCGGCAAGAAGGGTGGCGACCGCGTGAAGGCCACCCGCGGGCCGAACTTCTACGAGGAGATCGGCCGCAAGGGTGGGCAGAAGGTGAAGAAGCTCATCGAAGAGGGCAAGCGCGCGGCCCGCGCGGCGATGGCGGCTTCCCCGGCGGAGGGCGCCGCCGCGGAGGGCGCTGCGCCGACGGGTGGCACCACCGCGGCCCCTGCCTCCGAGCCCACCCCGGGCCCGGGGCAGAACGAGTAGCGTGGCGTCAGGCGCGCGGACCCGGTAAGAGGTCCGCGTGTACCTGCTCATCACGTTCCTCGAACAGCTGGAAGGCACCGAGCGCGCCATCCGCCGGCTCCGGGAGTTCGGCATCCCGGAGCCGCTGGTGGTGAGGGCGCGGAGCGCGGCGGCGGCGCTGTCCGCGGAGGTCCCCGTGTTCGCGGGGCTGCGCAGCCTGGCGCTGGGCGCGGACGAGGACCGGGTGCTCCTGGTGAGCCTGCTGCCCGTGCTGCCCGCCGAGGAAGTCGAGCGGCTGGTGCAGCGCGTCCAACTGGAAATGGATGCGGACGACCCGCCCATGGGCAGGCTGGTCGCCCTGCCGGTGATCGCCGCGCCCACCCACCGCCGCTCGTGACGTGGGGCTGCGGGCGGTGTAAGCACGCCTCGTGCAAGCGCTGCTCGTACTGCTCACCATCGCGGCGCTGTCGCTGCTCGTCTCCAACCGTGCGTTGGACCCGGGGCGCTTTCCCGCGCTGACGCGGCTGGCGGCCAGCGGCTTCCTGTTCCTGCTCTTCGGCATCCTCGTGGGGCCGTCGGTCTCCGGGGTGCTGTCCGCGCGCAGCCTGGAGGGCATGCGCCCGGTGCTGGCCCTGGGGCTGGGCACTGCGGGAGTCATCCTCGGCCTCAACCTGGAGCCCCGGCTGCTACGGCTGCTGCCGCGGCCGGTGTACTCGGCGGCGCTGGCCCATGCGGGCACGGCCTTCCTCTTCGTCGCGCTGCCGCTGTCGGGCCCGCTGCTGCTGACGTCGGGGCTGTCCCCGCAGGCGGCGGTGGGCGCGGCGGCGCTGCTGGGCGCGGCGGCGAGCCTGTCGTCCGGCCACTTCGCGGTGCTGGCGTACCGGTCCGGGCGGTTGGACCGGGCGCGCGGGCTGGGCGTGGCGCTGCTGACGATGCTGGACGACGCGGTGGGGCTGGGCGTGCTGGCGCTCGCGCTGGTGCTGGGCGCCACGACGAGCCTGGGCGAGGGGCTGGGCCTGGTGTGCCTCGCGGTCCTGCTGGGCGTCATGTGCGGGGCGCTGCTGGCCTTCCTCACGCACTCGCTGAAGGACCTCGCGGAGCTCACCACGGTGACGCTGGGCGGGGTGGCGCTGGTGGGCGGCGCGGCGGCCTACCTGCGCGTGTCCGCGCTGCTGGCGGGGGTGGCCTGCGGGGCCACGCTGGCGCTGGTGGGTGGGCGCACGGTGGAGCGGGCGGCGCGCGCGCTGGGCCGGGTGGAGCGGCCCGCCTTCCTGGTGCTGGTGTTCCTGGTGGGCTGCGGCGTGCACGCGCGGGACTGGTGGGCCTGGTCGCTGGTGCCGGGCTTCGTGGGGCTGCGGTTCCTGGGCAAGGTGCTGGGCGGCCGGTTCGCGCAGCGGCTGGCGGGGGGCACGCTGGAGCTGCCTCCGCGGCTGGGCTACGCGCTCATCGCCCAGGGCGGCCTGGCGCTGTGCCTGGTGGCCGAGTACGGGATGCTGGTGCCCGGCGGGCTGTCGCAGCGGGTGCTCGACGTGGTGGTGGTGGGCGCGGTGGTGAACGAGCTGCTGGCCGGGCAGGCCTTCCGCCAGGTGCTGGAGCCCGCGCGCCCGGCCCCTCGGGCCTCCGACGTGGAGGTGGCGACATGAAGGGGGCGGTGGTCCGGCTGCTGCTCCTGATGGGGCTCTTGGCCATCATCAGCCGGGCGCAGGTGCTGCGCGCGGACGCGGGCACGCCGGTGACGCTGGCGGCCGGGGCGCTGCTGTTGTGCGGCCTCTTCGCGGGCAAGGTGGCCAAGGGGCTTGGGCTGCCGCGGCTCACCGGCTACCTCCTGGTGGGCGTGGCGGTGGGGCCGTATGCGCTGGGGTTCATCCCCGGAGCGGGGCTGAAGGGGCTGGAGCTGGTGAAGGGGCTGGCGGTGAGCCTCATCGCGCTGGTGGCCGGCACGGAGCTGCGCCTGGGGCTCATCAAGCGGGTGGGCGCGCGGGTGGCCATGCTGTGCCTGGGCGTGTGCGGGGTGACCTTCGTGGCGTGCTTCGGCGCCGTCTTCGCGCTCAAGCCGCTCTTGCCGTTCCTGGCGCCCATGACGGTGCCGCAGGCGCTGGCGGTGAGCGCGCTGGTGTCCACGGTGGTGGTGTCCTTCTCGCCCACCGTCACGATTGCCATCGTCCAGGAGACGCGCGCGCGCGGCTCGTTCACCGAGTTCCTGATGGCGCTGGTCATCATCGGCGACCTGGTGGTGATGGTGGCCTTCGCGCTGGCGGCGGGCGTGACGAAGGCCAGCTTCGGCGGCGGGCTGGACGTGGCGGAGCTGCTCAGCGGGGTGGGGTGGGAGCTGTTCGGCTCGGTGGGCGTGGGGTGCGCGCTGGCGGTGGTGGTGCTCATCTACATGCGGGGCGTGAAGCAGGAGCTGCCGCTGTTCCTGGTGGGCCTGTCCTTCGCCGCGGCCGAGGGGGGCGCGCGGCTGCACCTGTCGCCGCTGCTGGTGTCGCTGGCGGCCGGGGCGCTCATCTCCAACCTGGACGAGCGGGCCGGGGAGCGCATCCACCACGCGATTCAGCAGGCGGGGCTGCCGGTGTTCGCGCTGTTCTTCGCGGCGGCCGGGGCGGGGCTGCACCTGGACGCGCTGGTGACGGTGGGGCCGGCGGCGCTGCTGCTGGTGGTGCTGCGGGCCGGGGCCATCTGGCTGTCATGCCGCCGCTTCGCGCCCGCGGACGACCCGCGGCTGAAGCAGTACCTGTGGATGGGGCTCATCTCCCAGGCGGGCGTCACCTTCGGCCTGGCGGCGCTGGTGTCGCGGACGTTCCCCACCTTCGGGCCGCAGGTGGAGGTGCTCATCGTGGCGATGATTACCGCGCACGAGCTGGTGGGCCCGGTGCTCACCCGGCGGGCGCTGGCGGCGAGCAAGGAGATCCGCACGGACGAGGCGGCGGGAACGGCGTAGGCTGCGCCCGCGCCGGCCCGGAACCCCCCGGGCGGGACAGGAGGCACGGAGACATCATGGCCGCACCCATCCTCGAGGTGGACCTGGAGCATCCCTCGCCACGCCACGTGCAGCGGGCGGTGGAGGTGCTCGAGCGCGGCGGGCTCCTGGCCTACCCGACGGACACGTACTACGGCCTGGGCTGCGACTTGAGCTCGAAGAAGGGCATCGAGCGGCTGTACCAGCTCAAGGGGCGCGACAAGAAAAAGCCCCTGTCCTTCCTGTGCCCGGACCTGTCTGACGTGGCCAAATACGCCCATGTGAGCAATTTCGCGTATCGGACGATGAAGGGTCTCACTCCCGGTGCGTTCACCTTCATCCTGGAGGCGACGCGGCTGGTGCCGGATTTGATGATGTCCAAGCAGAAGCAGGTGGGCATCCGCGTACCGGACGCGCCGTTGGTGCGAGAGGTGGCGCGGGCGCTGGGCCGCCCTCTGGTGACGACGTCGGCGACCAACACCGAGGGTGTGCCGCTGACGGACGCGAAGGACATCAAGGCCGAGCTCGGACACGGGCTGGAGCTCATCCTGGACGGGGGGGTGACCCTCAACGAACCGTCCACGGTGATTTCACTCATCGGCGATACGCTTGAAATCCTCCGGCAGGGCAAGGGTAGTCTAGGGGATTGAACCTGACGAAGGGGGGCCACCGTGGCACAGGGGGGCACAGAGCCAGGACCCGTGGATGCTCCGGAGCAGGTGCCCGGACTGCTGAAGTTGTTGCTGTTGCTCCTCTTCCGGCCGGTGGACCTGCACTACAGGCTCCGCGCCGCGGGCATCCGTATGCCCGGAGGCCGCATCGGCCAGCTGTGGCGTGAGCAGGCCGAGGGCGGCCGGGCCGCGGGGCTCTACGTCCGGCGCCTGTTGCTGCTGCTGGTGGTGGGCTCGCCGCTGATGACGGGGCTGCTGGGCCTGGTGTTGTTCGGCGCGGGGATTCCGCTGCGGGGCGGGTGGGGGATGTCGGCGCTGTTCTGCTCGGCGGCGGGGCTGATGCTGGCGCTGGTGTCGGGGCTGGCGGCGGGGGTGCTGCTGGGCTCGCTGGCGAGCCTGTCCATGGTGGTGGGGCTGCATGCCACGGCGGGAGGTGCCTTCGGGCCGCTGCTGGGCGGCGCGGCCGGCATGGTGGTGGGCGCGTGCATGGGCGTGGTGGCGGGGCTGGCGTCCGGGAGCATCGCGAGCGTCGCCGGTGGGCGGGGCCCGTCGGTGGTGCGGGTGCAGGTGGCGGCCGTCGCCACCAGCGTGATTCCCATGGTGGTGTGGAGCGGCGCGGCCAACGTGTCCTTCGCGGGCGCGGTGGCGGCCAGCGCGCTGGTGACCTTCCTGGTGAGCGCCTTCCGGCTGCCGCTGTACGCGCTGGAGGTGCTGGCCTCGGCGGTGGCGTACGCGGTGGAGAAGTGGACGGGGCGCCCCACGCTGAGCTGGGTGCCGGTGCGGCATCACAACCTGAGCTACCTGCCGCACCCGTTCCTGGGGCGGCACCTGGCGCTGGCGGTGCGCTCGCGGCCGGCGGAGGTGCTGGCGGTGGCGGACGCGTGCCTGCGCTCTCCCGGCAACATCCTGGTGGGGTGGCCGTGGGTGGTGCAGGCGCTGGAGTCGGCTTCGGCGTCGGCGGATGGAGGCGCGGCGCCGCGGAGCTGAGCGGGCGACCGGGAAGGCCTGGGACGCCGAGTTGCCTCGGCGCGCGCCTCCGGTAGCGTGGCGGCGATGGAAGGGCTCCTCGACGCGTACATCGCCTTCATCCGCGCGGAGCGCGGGCTGTCCGGCAAGACGGTGGATGCCTACGCCGCCGACCTCACCGTGTACTTCGCGGACCTGCGCGCGCGCGGCCTGGACGACGTGACGCGGGCGAAGCAGGACGACGTGTCCGCGCATCTGCTCGCGCTGGGCAAGCGCGGCGTGGGCAAGCGCAGCCAGGCCCGGCACCTCGCGGCCCTGCGCGGCTTCCACCGCTTCCTCATCGCCGAGCGACTGGCGGAGAAGGACCCGACGGAGGACCTGGACACGCCGCGCTCGGCGCGCAAGCTGCCCTCGTTCCTCACGCTGGAGGAGGTGGAGCAGCTGCTGGCGGCCCCGGACGAGCGCACCACGGCGGGCCAGCGCGACAAGGCCATGCTGGAGGTGCTCTACGCCACGGGCCTGCGCGTGAGCGAGCTGTGCGGGCTGGGCGTCAATGACCTGCAGCTCACCGCCGGCTACCTGGTGGCGAAGGGGAAGGGCGCCAAGGAGCGCCTGGTGCCCCTGGGGCGCGTGGCGGTGGAGAAGGTGCAGGAGTACCTGTCCGTGGCCCGGCCGGCGCTGCTGGGCCGGCGCCAGTCGCGCGCGCTCTTCGTCACGCCGCGCGGCGCGGGCTTCACGCGGCAGGGCTTCTGGAAGCTGCTCAAGCGGTACGCGCTGAAGGCGGGAATCCTCAAGCCCATCTCCCCGCACAAGCTGCGGCACTCGTTCGCCACGCACCTGGTGGAGCGGGGCGCGGACCTGCGGGCCGTGCAGCAGATGCTCGGCCACGCGGACCTGGCCACCACGCAGATCTACACCCACGTCAACAGCGCGCGCCTGCGCTCCGTCTACGACGAGTTCCACCCACGCAGCGACGTCTTCGTCCCGAAGGCGAAGAAGCGCAAGACGGCGACGTAGGGCGGTGGAAGCCCCGGCCTTGAGTGGATGACCTGATGGGTTGTATGCTTCGCGCACGACGTGGGAGGTGCGTGCATGGTGTGCGTGAAGAAGCGGGCGACGTACGCGGATCTCGAGGCGCTGTCCGCGGAATGGGTGGGTGAGCTGATAGGTGACGGGCTGGTCGCACGGCGGCGCTCGGTGAGGCACCAGTTCACGTGCACCCGGCTGCTCCATCTGCTCGTACGTGCCTTCGACCTTGGGTTTGATGGGCCGGGGGGGTGGTGTCTCCTCCCTGCACCGGAGCTGCGCTTCGGGCGGGATGTGCTCGTTCCCGACCTCGCGGGTTGGCGCCAGGGGCGTATCGCGGATGACGTCGGGCGGGACGCTCACTTCGTGTCGACCGCGCCGGACTGGCTCTGCGAAGTTGTGGAGTTCCCCTCCGCGCCCGCGGACCGCGAGCTCAAGCTGCCGCTGTATCACTGCATGGGGGTCGGTCTCGTATGGGTCATCGACCCGCTCCGGTGCACCGTGGAGGTGTACCGACGTCAGGCGGGCGGGTGGCTCTGCACCGAGTTCCATGAAGGGCGGAGCCCGGTGCATGCGGAGCCCTTCGGCGACGTGCCCCTGGAGCTGGGGCTGCTGTGGATGTCAGACAGGCCCGTAGAGTGCCTACCCTCCAGGTAGAGGCCTGGCGCGGTGGGAGGTGGACGCAATGGGGCAGGGCAAGGGGAAGAAGCCGGCGACGTATGAGGACATCGACGAGCTGCCGGTCGGAGGGGTGGGGGAGATCATCGCGGACGAGCTCTACGCCTCACCCCGGCCGGCATACGGACATCTCCGGGTTGCCTCCAGGCTGGGGGCGCTGCTCACGCTTCCCTATGAAATGGCCCAGGGCGGCCCAGGTGGGTGGTGGTTCCTTGACGAGCCGGAGCTGCACTTCAGGACCCACGTGGTCGTGCCGGACCTGGCTGGCTGGCGCCGGGAGCGTGTGCCGGAGCCTCCGGAGGCCGAAACGCCCTGGCTGACGCAAGCGCCGGACTGGGTCTGTGAGGTGCTTTCCCCGTCCACCATGGTCAAGGACCGAGTGCGCAAGCTGCCCCTGTATCACCTGGAGGGCGCCGCTCACGCGTGGGTCATCGACCCGCTCAGCCGAACCCTGGAGGTCTTCCGGAGTACGGACGACGGGTGGGCCCGCGCTGGACTCCACGAAGGCGACGGCAGCGTCTTCGCGGAGCCTTTTGGCGATATCCCCCTGGAGTTGGGGCTGTTGTGGACGCCCGAATACCGAGCGCGTGAGCGGCAGTCTCTTCCGTGAGGCGTGCCGCCGGCTCAGGTCCCCACGCCGGCAATGGGCACGCCGTACGGGTCCGTGCTCGTGCGCCGGGGCGTGGCCGTCCGCTCGCTTCCTGGCAGCGGCGCCACGCGAATCAGCCCGGACGCCATCAGCCGGTGCACCGAGCGCGACGCCGCCAGCTCGCCCATGGCCGCCGTGCGCAGCGCCTGCCGGATGCTCCGGCTGCCCCGCAGCTTCGAGTACAGGTACAGGTCATCCGCCGTCAGGTCCGGCGGGGTGGGGCGCGGAATCGGCTCGAAGACGAGCCGCCCGTCCAGCGCGAAGAGCTCGTCGCTCAGGGCCAGCGTCAGCCGCACCTCCGCCTCGCGGTACAGCGCGTGCGCCTCCGGCACCGGCCCGCGCTCCAGCACCTGCGCCGCCAGCGCCACCGCGTGGTCGTACTTCCCCGACTCCAGGAAGCGCTTCACCAGGTTCAGCAGCTCCGCCAGCTCCGCGGACTCGCCCAGCTGCGGGCCCTTTGCCCGCTGCGGCGCCAGCGCCCCGCGCCGGTACAGGTGCAGCACCCAGCGCGCGGCGAACAGCGGCGCCTCCTTCGCGGTCGCCAGCATCTCACCCAGCGTGGCCCCGCCCGCCGCGAGGTCCAGCAGCACGTCCTCCTCCTCGGAGTACGTCTCCACGGCGAACTCGCGAAACACGCGGAACGTCACGTCCAGGCGCGGGAAGATGTCGCGGAACATCGTCCACTCGCGCAGCCGCGACACCGCGTCCCGGTGCAGCGTCGCCAGCGGCAGCTTCATGCCCACCGCCCGGGGCAGGGGAGACGGGCCCGGGGTGAACTCCACCTCGCCCGACTCCCAGGAGTAGCAGTCGAAGAGGGCCTCGCGCGCCTTGTGCTCCAGCGCCTCGATGAGCCGGGGCAGCTCCACGAAGCAGCGCTGCACCAGGAAGGTGCCGTACGGCGTGCCCGCGCCCTCCGCCGCCTCGAAGGCCGCCGCCGCCCGGGGCGCGTCCAGGATGCGCAGGCTCACCAGCACCTGCGAGAGGTGCTCGCGCGGGTCATTGGAGCTCTCGCCCACCAGGTACCCGTCCTTCACGTGGAAGCAGCGCCGCACCGCGCCCCGCTCCACCCTCAGCGTCCCCTCGACCCCGGGGGCCGTGAAGAGCGGCGGCATCACCATCTGCAGGCGATAGCTGGCGAGACTTCCGTTGAATGACTCCATGCGGGTGCGTCCTCCAAGGTGGGGCTGCTCGTGCTCGCAGGTGGTCCGGTCAGGGTAGCGTGGTACCCACCGTCCCCTCAACCGCAAGTGCCCGGATTTCCTTGGGATTTACGTGCGGGATGCAAAGTTCCAGGGAGAGGGCGCTCCCACTTCCAGAAGGCGACGGAAGCGCGTCAGCCGTAACGGAAGGTTGCAGGGGCGCGGCGGGTGTGCGAACCAGCCGCGTCCACCACCCGTCACTTGATTCGGAACCGACATGCGGATCCTCTCAGGCGTGCAGTCGTCCGGAAAGCTGCACCTCGGCAACTACTACGGCGCGCTCCGCCAGTTCGTGCAGCTCCAGGACGAGGCTGGCGCCGAGGCGTACTTCTTCATCGCCAACCTGCATGCGCTCAACACCATCCGGGAGCCGAAGCTCGCGCTGGAGCTGACCCGGGACGCCGCCATCACCTACCTGGCGCTCGGGTTGGACCCGAAGAAGGCCGTCCTCTTCCGGCAGAGCGACGTGCGCGAGGTGCTCGAGCTGTACTGGATCCTGGGCACCGTGACGCCGCACGCGCACCTGGAGCGGGCCCACAGCTACAAGGACAAGGTGGCCAAGGGCATCAGCCCGGACTTCGGCCTCTTCGCGTACCCGGTGCTGATGGCCGCCGACATCCTGCTCTACAGCGCGGACGTGGTGCCCGTGGGCAGGGACCAGGTGCAGCACATCGAGTTCGCGCGTGACTGGGCCGTGAAGTTCAACACCCAGTACGTCCCCGGCTACGACCCGGCGGACCCGGACGGCAAGGAGCGCGGCCACACGCCCGGCATCCTCAAGCTGCCGTCCTCGCGCATCCAGGAGTCCACCGCGGTGGTGCCCGGCATCGACGGCCTGAAGATGTCGAAATCGTACGGCAACACCATTGATCTCTTCGGGGACGAGAAGGAGATCAAGAAGCGCATCATGTCCATCAAGACGGACTCCACGCCCGTGGAGGCACCCAAGCCGCTGGAGCTCGTCATTGGCGACGAGAAGGTGCCGTCACCGCTCTACCAGCTGCTCAAGGTGATGCTGCCCGAGTCCGACTTCCGCGACGTGGACGCGTCCTGGAAGGCGGGCGGGAAGGGCTACGGGGACTACAAGAAGAAGCTCCTGGAGGCCTACCATGCGACCTTCGGCCCGGCCCGTCAGCGGTACGCCGAGCTGGTAGCCGACCCGGCCGAGGTGGAGCGCATCCTCCAGGAGGGCGCCCACCGGGCCCGCTCGGAAGCCACCCGCCTGATGGACAAGGTCCGCGGCGCGGTGGGCATCCCCTGAGGTGGAGTGACTGAACGGGCTTTCACTGCCGATTGTTTGACCCACCTGAGGGGCACTGCTAAGGAGGTGTGTCCCCCCGACTTGCGCCCAAGGCCAAGGAAAGTCGGGCCTTTACGCGATGACGAGCCGTTCCCCCCACTCCTTCGAAGGCAGTCCAAGGACCTCCGGTGAGTGAGGGTGGACGCGCACCGGCCGATGAGGCCCTTCGTGATGGGGAGCTGCCCCGCAGTCCGGGTGACTCCTTCCGCGTCGCGCTGCCCAACTTCGAGGGTCCGCTGGACCTGCTGCTCCATCTCATCAAGGAGCACCGGGTCGACATCTTCGACATCCCCCTGGCGCTGATCACGGAGAAGTACCTGGCGCACCTGGAGCGGATGCGGGAGATCAACCTGGACATCGCCGGCGAGTTCCTGGTGATGGCCTCCACGCTGGCGCACCTCAAGTCCCGCATGCTGCTGCCCCGGCAGGACGCCGCGGCGGTGCCCGAGGGCGCGGAGGCCCTGGCGGCCGTGGAGGAGGCGGAGGACCCGCGCGCGGAGCTGGTGCGGCGCCTGCTCGAGTATCAGAAGTACAAGGACTCCGCCGAGCAGCTGGCGGCGCAAGACCTGCTCGGCCGCGACGTCTTCACCCGCAACGTGCCGGTGGAGTCAGTGCCCATCCCCGAGGACGAGGTGGGGCTGCAGGAGTTCAGCGTCCTCAAGCTGGTGGAGGCGCTGGACCGGGTGCTGGAGCGCTTGCAGCCCAAGCTGCAGCACGAGGTGGTGCGCGAGCGGGTGACGCTGTCCGAGGCCATCCTCCGCGTCGTCGAGCGCCTGCGCCCCCATGGACAGGTCCTCTTCGAGAGCCTGTTCACCGAGGAGGACACTCCTTCGCGGCAGGAGATCGTCATCACCTTCCTCGCCATCCTGGAGATGGTGAAGCGGCGGCTCATCCGGGTGGTCCAGGACGAGCCGCTCGGTCCCATCCTGCTGCTACCCAACGGGGACGCCCTGGAGAAGCTGGCTCCCACGGAGGTCGACGACAGTGACTACCGGTAGAAAAGGCCCGCGGGACGACGAAGCCCCCGAGCCGGGCACGCCCGGCGGCCCCGGACCCTTCTCCGAGGAGGAAATCGCCGCCGTCACCGGGCCCGGCCCGGACGACGAGCTGGACGAGGTGGAGGCGGCGGCCATCGAGGAGGACTCGTCGGACGACGAAGTCACGCCCGACCTGGAGACGTCCTTCGAGAAGCTCGTCTCCAAGAGCCGCAAGCTGTCGCCGGACCGCATCCGCACCGTCATCGAGAGCGTGCTCTTCGTGGCGGAGCGGCCCCTGTCCGTGGACGAGCTGTACCTGGCCACGGGCATCGAGCGCGAGCTCATCGCCGAGGCGCTCAACCAGCTGTCCGGCATCCACCGCGACGGCATCAGCGGCATCGTGCTGTATGAAGTCGCCGGCGGGTGGCAGTTCCGGACGGACCCGCACTCGGGTGAGTACGTGCGGCGCTACCTGCGGGTGAAGCCGCAGCGCCTCACGCGCGCGGCGGTGGAGACGCTGGCCATCATCGCGTACCGGCAGCCGGTGACGCGGCCGGAGATTGAGGACATCCGCGGGGTGGACTGCGGCGCCGTGCTGAAGGCGCTGATTGACAGGAAGTTGGTGAAGATCCTCGGCAAGCGCGAGGAGGTGGGGCGCCCCATCCTCTACGGCACCACGCGCGAGTTCCTGGAGTTCTTCGCCCTGAAGGACCTCTCGGCCCTGCCCACGCTGCGTGAGTTCCACGAGCTGACGCAGGAGCACCGGGAGATTGTAGAGAAGGAAGCGCAGCCAGCGCCGGTTGCGGCGGGTACCGTGGAGACGCTGTCGGACCCGAATTTCACGAAGCGGATGGAGAAGAGCGCGGCGGCGAGTGAGGCCGCGCTAGAGGAGCTGGAAGAGGCGATTGAAGCCGCTGACCGGACGCAGAAGGTCAGCTCCAGCGTCCTGGACACGCCCCCGAAGCCCGTGACGGGCGAAGAGGGGCCCAAGCCCGAGTGACGGGCTGAATGGAAGAAGGCAAGTATGGCTGCCGAACGACTACAGAAGTACCTGGCCCGCGCGGGAGTGGCATCGCGCCGGCACGCAGAAGAGCTCATCACCGCGGGCCGTGTGACGGTGAACAACGAGACGGTGACGGAGCTGGGCAGCCGGGTGGAGCCGGGCAAGGACCTGGTCGCGGTGGACGGGACGCTCGTCACGCCGCCGGATGAGACGTCGTATTACATCCTCTACAAGCCCATCGGCGTCGTGACGACGCTGTCGGATCCGCAGGGCCGGCCCACGGTGGCCAACTACGTGGAGGAGACGGGCAAGCGGCTGTTCCCGGTGGGACGGCTGGACTACGACGCGGAGGGCGCGCTGCTCTTCACGGACGACGGGGCGCTGGCGCACAAGCTGACGCACCCGAGCTTCCAGGTGCCGCGCATGTACCTGGCGAAGGTGAAGGGCGCGCCGGACCCGGCCACGCTGAACAAGCTGCGCGGTGGCGTGCGGCTCGAGGACGGCATGGCCACGCCGCTGTCGGTGGACGTGTTCGAGGCGGCGGAGCGCAACACGTGGCTGAAGATTGTGGTGGCCGAAGGCCGGCCGCACCTCATCAAGCGGCTGTGCGCCGCGGTGGGGCACCCGGTGGTGCGCCTGTTCCGTCCGGCGTACGCGGGCGTGGGCGTGGAGGGCATGCGGCCCGGAGAGCTGCGCTCGCTGAAGTCCTCCGAGGTGGAGCTGCTCAACGCGGTGTCGGATGGCCGGGCGCAGGCGCCCGCCGTGGAGCTGAGGCTGCCGCCCCGCCGGCACGGGCGCGCGGCGCCGGGCTTCGAGTCGGACGAGGAAGAGCTGTCGATGGACGATGACGCTCCGGCGCCCCGGAAGGCCTCGGCGGCGGAGGGCCGTCCCGAGAAGCGGGAGCGCAAGCCCGCCACCGAGGGTGGCACCGGGCAGGTCCGGTTTGGCCGCACGCGTGCTGGCGCGGACGAGGGGCGTCCGCCGCGCCGCGAGTCGCGTGGTGGTGGTGACGAGGGCGGTGCGCCCCGGAGCCGTGGCGCGGGTGGCGAGGACAGGCCGCGCGCCCGGAGCTTCGGTGCTGCCGGCGCGGGTCGCCCGGAGCGCAAGGAGTGGAGCGCGGGTGGCGGTGCCAGCCGTGCGCCTCGCGGTGAGGGGCGTCCCGTGCGCAAGGAGTGGAGCGGCGGCGAGGAGGGTGCGTCGCCTCGCAGCGCGGGTGGCGAGTCCACGCCGCGGGCCCGGGGCTTCGGGGTCGGCGGTGCCGGCCGTCCCGAGCGCAAGGAGTGGAGCCCGGCGGGTGCTGGGGCCCGTGGGCCTCGCGCCGAGGGTCGTCCGGAGCGCAAGACGTGGGGCGCCGGTGCTGAAGAGGGCGGTGCGCCTCGCAGCCGGGGTGCTGGTCGTCCCGAGCGCAAGGAGTGGAGCGCCGGTGGTGATGAGGGTGCTGCGCCCCGGAGCCGGGGGGCGGGTGCCCCCGAGCGCAAGTCGTGGGGCGCTGGTGGTGATGAGGGCGGTGCGCCTCGGAGCCGTGGCGCCGGTCGTCCCGAGCGCAAGGAGTGGAGCCCTCGGGGTGCGGCCGCTGGTGCCTCGCGAGGCGAGGGCCGTCCGGAGCGCAAGTCTTGGGGCGCGGGTGGCGACGAGGGCGGTGCGCCTCGCAGCCGCGGCGCGGGTGGTGAGGACCGGCCTCGGGCTCGCCCCTTCGGTGCTGCTGGCGCGGGTCGGCCGGTGCGCAAGACGTGGGGCGCGGGTGGCGACGAGGGCGGAGCGCCCCGGAGCCGTGGCGCCGGTGGTGAGGACAGGCCTCGTGCGCGTGGCTTCGGCGCGGGCCGTGCGGGAGGGGAGGACAGGCCTCGTTCCCGTACCTTCGTCGCCGGTGGTGCCGGTGGCGAGGACAGGCCTCGTTCGCGCGGCTTCGGTGGCGCGGGTCGCCCCGAGCGTGGCGCGGGTGGTACGGACCGGCCGCGTTTCGGTGGTGCGGGTCGTGCGGACCGCGGCGCGGGTGGCGAGGACAGGCCGCGTGCCCGGAGCTTCGGCGCCGGTCGCCCCGAGCGGGGCGCCGGTGGTGAGGACAGGCCGCGTGCCCGGAGCTTCGGCGCCGGTCGCCCCGAGCGGGGTGCGGGCGGCTCGGACCGGCCGCGTTTCGGTGGCGCCGGTCGCCCCGAGCGTGGCGCGGGCGGCTCGGACCGGCCGCGTTTCGGTGGCGCGGGTCGCTCAGAGGGCGGGCCTCGGGGCCGCAGCTTCGGCACGGGCGGCGCGGGCCGCCCCGAGCGCAAGTCCTTCAGCCCTCGCGGTGGAGCGGGTGCCTCGCGCGGCGAAGGCCGTCCGGAGCGCCGGGAGTGGAAGCCGCGGGACTCCGAGGGCGGCGCGCCTCGGGGCCGGGGTGGCCCGGGAGGGCGCTCGGCCGCCGGCGGTGAGGGTGCAAGAGGAGCAGGCGGCCGTCCGGCTCGCAAGGAGTGGAAGCCGACCGACGACCGGGGCAACCCCAACGAGCGCGTCGTCCGGGCCGGTGCCCGGGGACCCAGGGCCGAGCGGGGGGCCTCCGAGAAGTCCGGCGGCTTCCAGGACTGGGGCAAGAAGAAGGAGCGGGGCGCGGCGCCTCGCTGGAGCAACGAGGGCCCACGAGGGGGAGCAGGCCGCCCCCCTCCCCGGGGTCCCCGCCGTCCCCGCTGAAGTCTGACGCGGTGGATTGGGCGGGGGGAGGGGCTCGTTGATATAACCGGCGCCGACTTTTCCACGTTGCCCGCAGCGGAGAACGATGCGAACCGGCGCGCGCCCCTTCCTCCTCATCCTGGCCCTGGCTCTCGGCTGCAACGGCAGCCGGGACCAGCTCCTCGCCGACCTCCAGAGCCCCCGGCCGGAGGTCCGGGCCCTGGCGGTGAAGAAGCTGGCGGACCAGGGCAACGCGGACGACCTCGTCCTCTTCACCCGCGCGGCCAAGGACCTGGCCGCCATCGTCCGGGCCGAGGCCGCCGTGGCGCTCGGCGAGAGCCAGGACCCCCGCGTGGTGGACCTGCTCGGCGAGCTGCTGGAGGACCCTGACGAGGACGTGCAGGGGCGCGCCGCCATGGCGCTCTCCAAGGTCAAGAACGACAAGGCCAAGGCCTACCTCACCCTCCAGTACGGCCGGAGGGGCCGCGCCACGCGGCAGGTCATCGTCCAGGCGCTCAAGAGCGCGAACGTCCCCGGCGCCATGGCGGAGGTGGTCGCCGCCGAGGCCAAGGCCCAGTGGGACCGCAACCTCCTGGCCCTCACCGAGGGCGTGCTGCCCGAGCGCGTGGGCGCCGCCGAGGAGCTGGGCAAGAGCGGCCGGCCCGAGGCGGTGAACCGCCTGCTGCCCCTGGTACGCGACAGCCAGGTCATCCTCGCCGCCGCCGCCGTGCGCGGCCTGGGAGACGCCGGGGACAAGCGCGCGGTGGGCGCCATCGCGCTGCTGCTGGACGAGAGCTTCCCGGAGCTGCGCGAGTCCGCCATCTCCGCGCTGACGAAGCTGCAGGACCCGGCCGCCGCGCCGCGCCTCCAGGCCGTGGCGGTGGAGAAGAGCGCCGTGAGCCCGCTGGCGCTCGACGCCATCCTCGCCTTCCCGCGCTCGCCGCAGACGGACGCCGCGCTGTGCGCCATCGTCCTGGAGGGCGCTCCCCCCGAGGCGCTGGCCGCGGGCCGGGGCATGCGCTCGCGGGGCGGCTGCCCGGTGGACCCCATCGGTGAGCGGCTGGCCCGCCCCGTCACCGCCGCCAGCGGCCTCCAGGCCGTGGCGGGCCTGGGACCGGCGGCGCTGCCGCTGCTGGGCAAGGTGACGCCGTGGCTCAACCAGCCGGACGCGTCGCTGCGGATGCTCGCGGTGGAGGCCGTGGCCGCCATCGGCGACGCCTCCGTGGTGCCCGCGCTGCAGAAGCTCTACGAGCAGGAGGCAACGAGCCTGCAGGCGCTGCGCGCCGACTGGGTGACGCAGCCGCTGCCGGAGCGCTATGGCCCGGGCTTCGACCCGTCCGCGGCGCCGACGCCCCGCTCGGGCCATGCCCATGGCAACGACGACCGGGCCTCCAAGCAGGCCACGCTGATGGAGCGCGTCAAGGCGCTCAACGCGACCCGCGCCCGGGAGTCCGGCCGCGCGGTGGTGCAGCCCCGCGTGCCCACCGAGCTGCACGACGACGTGGAGCCCGAGCGACTGGCGCCGTTGGCCACGCTGCTGCGTGCGCTCGGGGCGCTGAAGGCCCCGGGGGCGCTGGAGCTGCTCAAGGGCTACACGCAGGACTCGAGCGGTCCGCTGCGACTGGCGGCCCTGACGGGGCTGGCGCGGCTGGGGCCCGAGGGCGTGGAGCTGGCGAAGGCGGGGCTCCTCGAGCCCGAGCGCGACCTGCAGAAGGCGCTGGCGCAGGTGCTGGCGGACGCGGGTGACGCGGGCCAGTCCGCGCTGGTGGAGATGGTGCCGAAGATGGGCAGCGAGAAGCTGGTCGCGCTGGACGCGCTGACCCGTGGAACGGGCGTTCCGTCATCGGCTTCGGCCTCGGGGGTGCTCCAGGCCGTGGTGCGCGAGGGCGGTCCGGAGGCGGCGCTGGCGGCGGCGCTGCTCGGACGGATGAGCGCGAAGGACGCGGTGCCCACGCTCATCAAGGCGCTGGACGAGTCCAACAGCGTCGCGCGGCGGGACGTGCTGCTGGCGCTGGGCGCCATTGGCGACTCGCAGGCGGCCGAGGTGGTGGCGAGAGATTTGTTCCACGACCTGCCGGAGATTCGCGCCGCCGCGGCCTCCGCGCTGAAGAAGATTGGCACCCCCGCGCAGTCCGAGTCGCTGGACGCGCTCAAGAGCGACTACTTCCTCACGGTCCGTGAGGCGGCTGGGGCGGCGCTGAGCCGCGACGCCGCCGCCGTCGAGGGGGCTCGCTGATGGAGCTGCGCAAGCTCAAGGACAAGGCCACCGAAGCCTTCAGCAAGGGGCGCTTTTCCAAGGCAGCGGAGCTCTACGAGGAGTATTGCCAGGCCGACCCGAAGGACCTCCAGTCGCGCCTGCGCACGGGTGACGCGTGGGCGAAGGCCGGCCAGCGCGAGCGGGCCATCACCGCCTACCAGTCCGCCGCCGAGGGCTTCGCGAAGGAGGGCTTCCTCCCGCGCGCCATCGCGGCGAGCAAGCTCATCCTGGAGCTGGACCCGGCGCACCGGGGCGTGCAGCAGATGCTCGCGGACCTGTACGCGCGGCGGGGCACGCCGGCCGGCGCGCGGGCGCGAGAGATGATGGGGAGCGCGGCTCCGGCCCCCGTGACTCCGACGGCCCCCCCGCCCGTCAGGTCGCGCCTGCCCGACGAGGTGCTCGCGGCGGTGGCGGAGATCGACGTGGATGTCGAGGCCGACGTCCCCGAGGTGACCGGAACCCTGGAGGCCCAGGGGGCGCCGGTGGACCTGTCCTCGGAGCTGTCGATCTCCGTGGATGGCCCCGGGAGCGCGGGCTCGGAAGAGGTCGTCCACTCCGTGAGCGTCGGGCTGGCGTACCTCGTCCCGGATGATGATGGGGCAGGGGAGGCCTCCCGGAGCGTCGAGGCCGCCCCACCCGCGGCGATAGCGGGAGTGGACGACGAGCCGCTGGTGATGGGCGAGCCCGTGGATGACGCTGACGCACAGGCTGCGGCCAGCCCCGAGCCTGCTTCCGCACCGCCTGCCAGCGTCGACAGCGCTGGTACGAGCACGGCGCCCGCCGCACCCATGCCGCCCGTCAGCACCCGCATTCCGGCCGTCGGCGCTACCGGGCCTGGCGTGAGTGCGCCTCCTCCGGCCGCCCCCCTGGCGGCGGCTCCAGCCCCCGCGTCCCCCGGTCCGCAGGAGGCCGTGCGCCCCGCGACGAGCGTGTTGCCTCCGGGCCTCGCGCCACGCGCCACGTCGCGAGTGGCCGCACCTCCGGCCGCTACGAATACCCCGCTGGCCGCCGCACCCTCGTCCACCCCGAGCGGGAAGTGGAAGGCCCTGTCTTCACCCATCGCGGACGCCACCGCGCAGGGCCCCGACACGCCTCTCCCCGCGACCTCCTCCGCGCCGCCCGGCCTGCGCCCGCGCCGCGCCGAGCCCCAGGCTCCCGCCGGAGCCACCGCGCTCTCCATCTCCGGGCTCTCTCCAGAGCTCGGCGCGTCACTGCGCGCGGCCGGGGGAGCGTCGTCCTTCACGGAGCTCGAGCTGGAGTCCGACTCGCTGCTGCATGCAGTGGAGCTGGCGGCCCAGTCCGGCCTGAGCCAGCGCGCCGCGATGGGCGCCACGTCCAGTGCCGACGAAGAAGAGGTCTACAGCCTCACGGAGGAGGTCGGCCCGGAGGGGCCCTCGCTCAACGAGCTGCCCACCGTGCCGCTGTTCTCGGACCTGCCGCGCGACGCGTTCATCGAGCTGTTCGAGCGCTGTCCGCTGCGGCGCTTCGGCCCGGGTGAGCTCATCATCCAGCAGGGCAGCCACGGCGACGCCTTCTACGTCATCTGCGAGGGCGCCGTGCGCGTCTTCCGGACGGACGGCGGCCAGCGCCAGGACCTGGCCACGCTGGAGGGCGGCGCCTGCTTCGGCGAGATGGCGCTGCTGTCCGGCGCGGCGCGCACCGCCTCCGTCGAGGGCGCGTCGGAGGACACGCAGCTGCTGGAGCTCTCCGCGCCGGTGCTCGCCGAGCTGTCGCGCAGCTACCCGCTGGTGGCCAAGGCCCTGAAGAAGTTCTGCCGTCAGCGGCTGCTGACGAACGTGATGAACACCTCCGCGCTGTTCCGGCCCTTCAACCGGAGCGACCGGCGCACGCTGGTGGAGCGCTTCCGCGCGCGCGACGTCGAGCGCGACGAGGTCATCATCCAGGACGGGGACGAGACGGATGGCCTCTACGTGGTGCTGTCCGGCGAGGTGGAGGTGCGCAAGGACGGCCACCTGCTGACGCGGCTGAAGGAAGGCGACCTGTTCGGGGAGATCTCCCTCCTGCAGAAGACGCCGGCCACCGCCACGGTGGCGGCCACGCGGCACACCACGGTGCTGCGGCTGCCGCGCACGGACTTCGACATGCTCATCTCCAGCCACCCGCAGATTCTCGTCCTCATCTCCGAGCTGAGCGACGAGCGCCTGCGCCGCACCGAGCGGGTGCTGGGGGAGATGGCCGCCGCCGCGCAGCTCCCCTCCGAGGACGAGCTCATCCTGGTGTGAGGCGCTTCGGGGCGCCCCGGCGTCACCGCACCTTCGCGAGGTAGTCGTCGCGAGTCACCAGGCCCCGCGTCTCCAGCAGCTCCAGCATCGCGCGCAGCGAGCGCGCCTGCTGGGCCACCATGCGCTCCAGGCTGGACACCTGTTGCGACAGCTCCTCCACGCGCTGCACGAGCTCGCTCTCGCGAGGCACGGGCGCGGGCGCGGCCTGCTGCACCGACGGGCGCGCGGGCACCAGGACGGTGTCCGTCTCGGCGGGGGGCGCCAGCTCGAAGGTGGGCTCGTCCATGCCGAAGGCGAGCGGGGTGGCCGTCGTCGAGGTGATTTCGCCGTGGTAGTGGCGGCGGATGGCGCGCTCGATGGACGAGGCCGCCGCGACGACCACCTGGATGCGCTGGCCGGCATGGAAGGCCAGCTCCTGGAGCGACTCCACGTTGGTGGGGTCCGCGGTGGCGACGGTGAGCAGCTTGTTCGCCGGGTCGAAGGCGGTGGGGAAGACGGTGTACCGCTCGGCGATGTCCACCCGGAGCGCCTGCATGGCCACCGGCGAGGGGGAATGGCGCTCCAGGTCCACCGTGGGAATGGCCAGCTGCCGGGACAGGGCGTGGACCATGGAGCTCTCGTCCACGAAGCGCATCTGCACCAGGGTCAGCCCCAGCCGGCCTCCCCACTTGCGCTGCTCGGCGAGGGCGGAGCGCAGCTGGGTCTCCGTCAGGAGGCCGGCGTCCATGAGGATTTCCCCCAGCCGGCGCTTGCGGCCAGGGAGGGAAACGGGGGGCGGGGTAGGCGAGGAACTCACGGCCCGCCAGCATAGCAAGGGAGGCTCGAATAGGAGGGGGGTACGGACGGGTAGGAGCATGAAGGCCGGACTTGAGGTAGAACGGGGGGTGCAATGACGCGAAGCCTCCTTCCGTTCCTCGTGCTGGCGCTCACCGCCGGCTGTGCGTCGCAGCAGCTGGCCGGTGCGGACCTGGACCGCGTGCGGCGGCCCGCCTTCATCTCCCGAATCGAAGATGGCGCGGGGCCCAAGAGCCTCGTGTTCCGCGACGACTCGGCCTACGGCGACAAGCTCAAGAAGCTGGAGCCGGTGGAGGCGGACCGACGCCTGACGGTGAAGCTGCAGCAGGCCGTGACGCGCTTCGAAATCTCCGAGCGCCTGCGGGTGAACACGCTGACGCAGCTGCCGCGCGAGGCCCCCTGGACGCAGGCCGTAGACCCGGCCCGGGTGGCGTCGGTGCTGGAGAGCTTCCTGGTGGAGGAGGTGCCCGCCAACGCGCCGGACTACGACCTGGTGACGCCGCTGGGCGCGGACGCCATCGTCGAGTTCGTCGTCCAGGACTTCGGCATGCGCAGCAAGGGCGGCCGTGCAGGGGCCTACCTGCGGGGCTACGGGCGCATGTTCACCCTGGATGGGCGCTCGGAGGTGTGGCGCCGCCCGTTCGAGGTGGACCAGGTGGCCGCGGGAGACGCGCACCTGGACCCGTTCAAGGTGGGGAAGAACCCGGAGCTGTTCCGCCAGGCCATCTCTTCCATGCTGGACCAGGTGGCGGCCGTCTTCGTGAAGGACCTCACGCCCCGCGACAGGCGCGGCGGTCCTCCGCTGCCGGACCTGCCCACCACGGCCGCGCCGGACACGGTGCCCGGCAGCGCGGGCCAGCCTCCGCCCGAGGCGCCGCCCGAGAAGGACCTGCCCGCGGGCGAGCTGCCGGACCCGGACCCGGAATGACTCGCGTCCAGGCCCGCGGCGCTCTTCAGAAGAGGGCGTGCTCCAGGAGGAGCACCGCGAGGCCGGCGACGAAGCTGACCAGCGTGACGGGCAGCCCTACGCGCAGGTAGCGCATGAAGCTCATCTCCACCTTGCCGCGCGCCGCCTCGAAGACGATGAGGTTGGCCACGCTGCCAATCAGGGTGAGGTTGCCGGCCAGGGTGGAGCCCAGCGCGAGCACGTGCCAGCCCAGCTCGACGTTCTGGAGCGTGGGCACCCACGTGCGCGCGAGCATGACGAAGGGCACGTTGCTGAAGAGGTTGGAGGCGACGAGCGTCAGGCTCGCGAAGCCCAGCGTCTCGCGCCACGGCGGGCCGGCCATGAGGGGCGCGAACAGCCCGCGGATGTCCTCGGCCCAGCCGTGCTTGTTCACGCCATAGACGACGACGAAGAGGCTGGCGAAGAAGAGCAGCAGCACCCAGTCCACGCGCTCCAGCGCCTCGCGCGGCTCGCGGCGGGACAGGGCCATCACCAGGGCGGCGCCGGCCAGGGCGCTCCAGCTCATGGGCAGGCCGGCGAAGAAGGCGGCGACGACGCCGGCGAGCACGACGAGCGTGAGCACCAGCAGCCCGCGGTCCACGGGCGGAGGCGGCGGCTGCGGGTCGAAGCGCTTCGAGGGCAGGTCGTGGCGGAAGAGGTAGACGAGTGCGCCGGTGACGATGGCGGTGGAGACGAGCGCGGGCAGCGCCATGTACGCGGAGAAGCTGGCGTAGGACAGGCCCGACGCGCCCTGGATGAGCATGTTCTGCGGGTTGCCGGTGAAGGTCGCCACCGAGCCGCTGTTGCTGCCCATGCACACCGCGAGCAGGTACGGCGCGGGGGGCAGGCGCGCGTCCTCCACCGTGGCCAGCACCAGGGGCGTGAGCATCAGGCACACGGTGTCGTTGACGAGGAAGGCGGACAGCACCGCGGAGATGAAGGTGACGGCCACCAGCAGCACGCGCGGGGTATGGGCGCGGCGCACGGCCCAGGCGCCGGCGGTGCGGAAGAAGGCCGCCTGGGACAGGTAGGCGGCCAGCAGCATCATCCCCAGCAGCAGGACGATGGTGTCCCCGTCGATGGCGTGCCGGGCGGTGTCCTCGCTGTGGTTGAAGACCTCGGCGGGGGTGACGACGCCGAGCACCACCATGAGCACGGCGCCCAGCAGCGCGCCCCCGGGCCGGTCCAGCCTCAGGAAGGGAAGGCGCGCGCCGGCGATGAAGACATAGGTGAACAGGAAGATGGCAAGGGCCACGGGCGCGGCACCCTAGCCGAGTCCCGGGAGCGGTGCCTCAATGTCGGGCCGGGCCCGCTGCGTCGCGCGTGCCCGGAGGGCGACCGGCCGGGAGCCGCCGTCAAGGGCGCCGACGGTACATGCCGGCAGGAGGGGCTTCTCTCGCGTTGTCCGTCCCGGTGTACGCCTGTACAGTGCCCGGCCCATGAAGCCTGAGAAGGAAGCAGACGCGTTCGCCGGGCCTCGCCGCAACCCCTGGAACGCCCCTCGCGGGCTGGATGCCGTGCTCCAGGGCTGGCGCTCGGACCGGACGCTCTTGCCGTCCTTCGTGCTCGACGAGGCCACGCCTGCCCGTGCCGGTGTCTTCGCGCCCGTGCCCGAGGACGTGGCCCCGCAGGTGCGCGAGGCCCTCCACAAGCGCGGCATCGACCAGCTCTTCTCCCATCAGGCGGAGGCCTACCGGCTGGCCCGCGCGGGGCAGAGCCTGGTCATCGCCACGCCCACCGCCTCCGGAAAGAGCCTCTGCTACAACCTGCCGCTGCTGGACCGCTTCGCCCGGGAGCCGCAGGCCCGCGCCCTGTACCTGTTCCCCACCAAGGCGCTGTCTCGAGACCAGGAGGAGTCCCTGCGCGCGCTGATGCGCGAGGCAGGGCTGAACCACGGCGCGATTACGTTCGACGGGGACACGCCCGCGGATGCACGCCGGGCCGCGCGTGAGCGCAGCGGCGTGCTGCTCACCAACCCGGACATGCTCCACACGGGCATCCTCCCGCACCACGCGAGCTGGGCGCGCCTGTTCTCCAACCTGCGCTACGTCGTCATCGACGAGCTGCACACGTACCGGGGCGTCTTCGGCTCGCACCTCGCCAACGTGCTGCGCCGGCTGCAGCGGGTGGCGCGCTTCCATGGTGCGGACCCGGTCTTCGTGGCGGCCTCGGCCACCATCGGCAACCCGCAGGCGCATGCGCGGCGGATGCTCGGGCGGGAGGTGGCGCTGGTGTCGGAGAGCGGCGCCCCGTCCGGCGAGCGCCGCGTCATGGTGTTCAACCCGCCGGTGGTGAACGCGGAGCTGGGCATCCGCGCCAGCTACCTCAAGACGGCGGTGCGCCTCACGTCGGACCTGGTGCGCGCGGGCGTGTCCACGCTGCTGTTCGGCCAGTCGCGCAACAACATCGAGGTGATGCTCAAGTACCTCAGGGACCGCTTCGTCGAGGAGAAGCTGGACCCGTCCCTCATCCAGGGCTACCGGGGCGGCTACCTCCCGGGCACGCGCCGGGCCACGGAGGCGGCGCTGCGCGCGGGCGAGGTGCGCTGCGTGGTGGCCACCAACGCGCTGGAGCTGGGCATCGACATCGGCTCGCTGGACGCGGTGGTGTGCGCGGGCTACCCGGGCTCGGTGGCGGCGCTGATGCAGCGCTTCGGTCGGGCAGGGCGGCGCGGGGCGGGGAGCCTGGCGCTGCTGGTGACTTCGAGCGCGCCGCTGGACCAGTACCTCGCGGCGGATCCGCGCTTCCTCGTCGGCGCGCCGGTGGAGCACGCGCGCATCGACCCGGACAACGTGGAGATCCTCGTCCAGCACCTCAAGTGCGCGTCCTTCGAGCTGCCCTTCGAGGAGGGAGAGCCCTTCGGGGACGTGCCGCCCGAGTCCACGGCGGAGGCGCTCGGGTTCCTGGCGCAGCACGAGGTGGTGCACGCCACGGTGGGGGAGGCGGGCCGGCGGGTGTACCACTGGTCCACGGATGCGTACCCGGCCAACCACGTGTCGCTGCGCAGCGTGGGCTGGGACAACGTGGTCATCATCGAGCGGGGCACGGACCGGACGCTGGCGGAGATGGACTTCCGCTCGGCGCACACGATGCTGCACGAGCAGGCCATCTACCAGCACGAGGGCGAGCAGTACCAGGTCGAGCGCTTCGACTACGAGAACCACAAGGCCTACGTGCGCAAGGTGGCGCCGGACTACTTCACCGACGCAATGACGTACGTGCGCGTGCACGTCATCCAGGAGGACCAGGGCGCGCCCATGGGGCCGGACCTCCAGGCGGGCATGGGCGAGGTGAGCGTCATCGAGAAGGTGGTGGGCTACAAGAAGATCAAGTTCCACACGCATGAGAACGTGGGCTACGGCGACGTGACGCTGCCGGAGATGCAGATGCACACCACGGCGCTGTGGCTGACGGTGCCGGAGTCGGTGGTGCGCTCGATGCGAGCGCCCCGGCCCGCGGTCATCGACGCGCTGCGCGGGGTGACGAACGCGCTGCGCACAGTGGCGTGCGTGGGGCTGATGATCGACCCGAGGGACGTGGGCAAGACGCTCGGCAGCCGGGACGACGCCGAGGGGCCGCCGCGCAAGGACGGAGGCGTGGGCTTCGACCCGACCATCTTCCTCTACGACAACGTGCCCGGCGGGGTGGGGCTGGCCGCGAGGCTGTTCGACCAGCGCGACGAGCTGCTGCTCCGTGCGCGCAGGCTGCTGGAGTCGTGTCAGTGCGAGGAGGGGTGCCCGGCCTGCATCGGCCCGGCGACGGGGACGACGCCAGGGAGCGCGCCAGTGGACCCGTATCCCCGCAAGCGGCTGGGGCTGGAGCTGTTGTCCGCGCTGGGCGTCGCGGGGATTCAGTAGGTGGGAGGTGGGCCGGTGGACCTGAAGCGAAAGCTGGCGCGGCTGACCGGTGTGGGCCCTGGAGGGAAGACTCCGGCGGCTCCGGGCGGCTCCGCGCCCGTCGAACCGGGCCACGACGCGAACAGGCTCACCGGCAACGCCCCGAGCACGCCGAGCCATGATGCGAGCACGGTCGCCAGCAACACCCGGAGCGATGCGGGCCAGGAGCGTGTCCCTGGCCTCACGCCACCGCCGAGCGTGCCGCGCTGGAATGCCGGTTCCATTCCCGCGGCGCCGCGTGCCGAAGCACGTCCTGCCTCGACGCCACCGGAGGCGGGAACCCACCCGGAGTCGCCCCTCTCGCAGGGACCTCATCCCGAGGCGCGCACAGGAACCACCCCCGAGCAACCCCGCTCGCAGGACCCACGGGTCGAAGCCCTCCGCCGGATGCTCGCGGACTGGTCGCAGCGCCAGGAGCTCTCCACCGCGCGCCGGCCTCCCGCGCCCACGCCGCCGCCTCCCGGCCCGCTGCCCGTGGAGGCCCGGACCACCGCCTACGGCACCGTCCACGTCTCCGAGTGCGTCCTCCCGCCGGACCACCACCACGGCTCCGCGCCGCTGGCGGCGGCGCTGGACGTGGAGGGCCCGCTCGTCGCCAGCCTCGCGCTGCACGCGGAGCTTGCGGGCGTGGACTTCCAGCGGATGCTCTTCCTGGACACGGAGACCACGGGCCTCGCCGGAGGCACCGGCACCGTGCCCTTCCTCGTGGGGCTGGCCTGGTTCGAGGGCCGCTCGCTCCGGGTACACCAGCTCTTCCTGCGCCGGCTGGGAGAAGAGGCCCCCATGCTGCGGGTCCTCTCCGAGCGCATGGCGCAGTCCTCCTGCCTGGTGACGTTCAACGGCAAGAGCTTCGACTGGCCCCTGCTGCGCACGCGCTTCGTGCTCAACCGCGTGACGGCGCCCGCCGAGCTGCCACACCTGGACTTGCTCCACTGCGCCCGCCGCGTCTTCAAGCACCGGGGCACCGGCACGCGCCTGGTGCACATGGAGGAGCACGTCCTGGGCCACCGCCGCGTCGGAGACGTGGATGGCTCGCTGATTCCGGAGCTGTACTTCCGCTACCTCCGGGGCGGAGATGGCTCCGCGCTGACGCCGGTGCTGGAGCACAACGTCAACGACCTGCTGCTCCTGGCCGCGCTGCTCGGCGAGCTCGTGCGGCGCTTCCGTGCGGGCGGCGCGGGCGCCTCCGTCCCTCCGGACGAGGACCCGAGGGACCTGCTCGGCTTCGCGGGCGTCGCGCTCCGGGCTCGGGACTACGCGCGGGCACAGGCCTTCGCCCGGGCCGCCGCCGCGGGAGACCGGGGCGCGGTGGGCGTGGAGGCCCTGGCGCTGGCCTCCCGGCTGGCCCGCAAGGTCGGCGACCCGGACGCCGCCGCCGGGCACCTGCACCAGGCGCTCACCTCCGCGAAGGGCTTCCAGGCCGCGACCCTGCACCTGGAGCTGGCGAAGCTCTACGAGCACCGCCTCAAGGACCTGCCCAAGGCCCTGCACCACGCGAAGCTCTCCGCCGCCGCCGAGCTCCCCGCCGACCACCAGCGCCGCGTCCTCCGGCTGGAGGGACGGCTCGCCCGGGGCGCGCGGGCGTACTCGCTGGACCTCACCGGACGGCCCCAGCGCCCCCCGGCCTGAGCGGCCGCGCGGGAGTGCCCGGGCCCCGTCCCGTACCGCCACACCCACGCTTCATTCCCGGCGCCGGAATCGAACAGAAGCCCGGAAAGGGCCGCCCGCTGCATTGTCAGTCAGGCACATCCTTGAGGCATGGTGCGTCAGCGTGCGCTATGAGGGCCCCATGAACATTACCAAGGACAGCGTCGTCTCCATCGACTTCCGGCTTCACCTCGGAGACGGAAAGGCAGTGGACGAGAGCGAGCCCGGTGACCCGCTCGTCTACCTGCAGGGCTATGAGGAAATCGTCCCCGGCCTCGAGAAGGCGCTGGAGGGCAAGACGCGCGGCGACACCCTGAAGGTGGTCGTCACCCCCGACGAGGGCTACGGCGACTACGACCCGGACGGGCTGGAGGAAGTCCCCCGCAGCGAGTTCCCCGAGGGCCTGGAGCTGGCGGAGGGCGGCGTGCTCAGCGCCACCGACCCGGACGGCGACGAGGTGGACTTCTTCATCAAGGAAGTGCGCAAGGACACCGTGCTGGTGGACTTCAACCACCCCCTGGCCGGCAAGACGCTCCACTTCGAAGTCACCGTGCGTGACGTGCGCGCCGCCACGGCCGAGGAGCTGGAGCACGGCCACGCGCACGGCCCCGGCGACGACCACGACCACTGACGCCGGAAGCAGAAAGCCCGTGGCGCCGTCCCCTGTGTGAGGAGGTGCCACGGGCGTCCTGTCGCTGCCCGGTGAGGGCTGCGGCTACTCCATGTTCATGATGTCCGACGTGAAGGAGAAGCCGGCGGCGACGTACGGCATCGCGCCCTCGCGGTTCGGGTGCTTCAGGTACCACGCCACGTTGACGAAGAGCGTGGGCCGGTTGAACGAGCCGCCCTCGTCCGTGCTGAACGCATAGGCCGCCATGGGGCCGATGCGCATGTGGCTGTTGTCCGGCTTGGTGACGCCCTCGGCCAGGTCCTCATACTGGGGGAACACCGCGCTGAACCGGGCGCCGAAGGTGAGCTGCGGCGACGCCAGCATCAGCAGGTCGGAGTCGTTGGTGAACACCCAGCCCTTGCCGGGGACGAGCGTGTCCAGGAAGGCGTCGTAGAACGTCGCCTGGTCGCCCTCGTTCAGGTCCACGTTCCAGCGCTCGATGGACGTCTTGCTGCGCACCACGAAGGACTTCACCTTCGCCTGCACCGTGGGCTCCAGCATGAAGTGCGTGCCGCTCGTGCTGTACGCGTTGTCCTTCGTCAGGTCGCGCGCGTCATCCGAGAAGTCCCCCAGCGGGCCCGGGTAGGACTGGAGGTAGCCGAACGCGCCGAAGTACTGGACGTACTCGAACGTGCCCTTCACGTTCAGCATCGCGATGGGCTGGAACGTCACCTCCGGGCCCACCTTCATCGAGGCCGGGTTGAGCTTCAGCGCCAGCGCGCCGCTGAGGAAGTTGTCGCGGAACAGCATGTTCTCGCTGTCAGACAGCCGCTTCTGGAGGATGAGGCGGTTCTGCGACTCGATGCCAATGGGGTTGGCGCGCAGGAAGTCGACGTTGGCGAAGTAGAGCCGGAGGCTCGGCGCCAGGGGGGGAGCAATCGGGGCGGCGCTCGCGGGAACGGCAGGAGACGCCTCGGAGGCCTCGGGGGTGGGCGTCTGCTGTGCCGCGGCGGGGGCTGCTTCTTCCTGCGCCAGGGCCGGAGCGGCGAGACCGAGACACAGGGACAGCGAGAACATCGACATCGGGGAGCGCATCATCTTCATTACGACACCTTCTCCGGAGTGGAGTTGGGGGTGGGGGACACTGCCGAGGAGTCCTGGGCTTCTGCGTTGCCGCGGGTGACGAAGAAGCCGAAGGCCGCCGCGGTGAAGTACATGATGAGGCTGTAGATGGCCGCGGGCATGGCCATGGTGGGATTGGCCAGCAGCGTGGGGCTCATGGCGATGGTCATCGCGAGCAGCCCGTTGTGGATGCCAATCTCCATGCCGATGGCCACCGCCTGCTTTCGCGGCAGTCGCAGCGCCAGCGGCACGAGGTAGCCCACCGCCATGCTGGCCAGGTTGAAGGCGAGCGCGGCCGAGCCCACCTGCTGGAAGTAGGTGCCCACATTCGCGCGGTCCTTGTAGACGGCGGCGGCAATCAGCGCCGCCAGGAACGCGACGGACAGGAGGCGGATGGGCTTGTCCAGCTTCAGCGCCACGCTCGGGCGCTTGGAGCGGATGAACATGCCCAGGCTCACCGGGCCGAGCACGATGGCGAAGACCTGCAGCACCTTGCCGAACTGCATGGGGACCGCGCGGCCCTCGCCCATGAAGTGCGTCATCGACAGGTTGATGATGAGGGGCAGGGTGATCAGCGTCAGCGCGCTGTTCACCGCCGTCAGCGTGATGTTGAGCGCCACGTCGCCACGCGCCAGGTGGCTGAAGAGGTTCGCCGTGGCGCCGCCGGGAGACGCCGCCAGCAGCATCAACCCCACGGCCAACTCAGGAGGCAGGCCGAACGCGTGCGCGATCAGCGCGCAGGCGGCGGGCAGCAGGAACATCTGGCACACCAGCCCGACAATGACCGCACGCGGATAGACGATGACGCGCTTGAAGTCCGCGACCGTCAGCGACAGGCCGAGACCCAGCATGATGATGCCGAGCGCGACCATCATGAAGTCTGTGGCGATGGAGTTGGCCTGCATTCTCCCCCCGTCGATTGTCCGGCGTTGAACGCCAAGCGTGACGCAGTTGGGCGTCTCGCTTCAAGCCACCCCCAGTCTTTGGGGGGGCTTGCCGCGAGCCCAATGCCTGACGCCGGGCGTCAACGTGCCGCGATGCGACAGAGGAGAATGAAGTGTCTTGCGACCCCTATGGGGCTTTGCTGACTCCCCCTCGCGTCCCCGTGGTGTCGAAGCGGCGGAAGAAGCTGTCTGGATTCCAGCGGGGGCGCTCGGGAGCGTCTGCCACTGTACGCGTCAGGTCGGACAGCATTCGGACGAACTCCACGGCGCCCTGTTTGTCCATGGGCTGGGCCAGGTCATCCGATGGCGCGTGGTACCGCTCGGTGTACCAGGCCTTGAAGACGCGCTCCTCCGGGGTGCCCGGCACGTAGCCGAACTTGAAGGACAGGGCCGGCACACCCTGGCGGATGAAGGCGTACTGGTCGCTGCGGATGAAGAGCATGCGGTGCGGCTCGTGGTCCTTCAGCGACTTCACGCCGTGCGCCGCGGCCACCTTCGCGAGCGAGCCGCCGAGCGAGGACTCGTCCGCGCCATACCCGACCACGGAGTTGAAGACGAAGAGGGGCAGGAACATGTCCAGGTTGAAGTTGGCCACCAGCTGCTCGCCGGGCACGGTGGGGCGCGCGGCGAAGTAGCGCGAGCCGAGCAGGCCCTTCTCCTCGCCTGTCACCAGCGTGAAGAGCACGGAGCGCCTGGGCCTCGCGGCCTGGAGCGCGCGAGCCACCTCCAGCACCGCGGCCACGCCCGTCGCGTTGTCCATGGCGCCGTTGTAGAGGTTGTCGCCGTTGACGGGCGCGCCCACGCCCACGTGGTCCAGGTGCGCGGAGAGGACGACGTACTCCTTCGCCAGCGCCGCGTCGCTCCCGGGCAGCACGCCCACCACGTTGGCGGACTTCACCGGCGCGTTGACGAACTCCACCCGGGCCTTGAGCCGCGTGGGCAGCTCGAACCGGGGCAGCGGCTTGTTCGCGTCCGACAGCGCGATGAGGGCCTTGTAGCCGTGTGGACTGCCGGCAAAGAGCTTCTCGGAGTGCTCCGGGTTGAAGGTGACGGCCACGCGCATGCCCTTGTCCTCGTTGAGCGCCGCGTCCGCGAACTGCATCGCGGGCTGGTGGCGCGCCCCGGCGACTCGAGACCAGGGCACCTCCTGCTGCTTCGGGTTCTGGATGAGGACGGTGCCGACGGCGCCCGCCTTGAGCAGCGCCTTCACGCGCTCGGCGCTGGAGGCGGAGTGCGCGCGCAGCGGTCCGGAGATGCTCGCGGGGCCGCCGTACAGGAAGACGGCCACCTTGCCCTTCAGGTCCATGTCCGCGAAGTCGTCATGGCCGGCCTCGGGGATGGACAGGCCGTAGCCGACGAAGACCATGGGCGCGTCCACGGTGCCCGTCTCGCCCGCGCGAGGGGAGATGATGGCGTCCTGGCCCAGCACCAGCGGCGTCTCCTGGCCGTCCCGGACGAGCGTCACACCCGAGCGCTCCTCCACCAGCCGGCGCGACACCAGGTCGATTTCCTGGAGGTAGCCGCCACCCGCCCCGGGCTGCACGCCAAGCGCCTGGAGCTGCTCGGCGACGTACGCGGAGGCCTTGCGGTAGCCCTCGCTGCCGGTGTCCCGGCCCTCCAGCGCGTCGCTGGCGAGGTACTGGACATGGCCCCACCAGCGCTCCACCTCGGCGGTGGAGTCCGGGGTGGGCTTCGGGGCCGGGGCGGTGGTGCAGGCGGCCGGGGCGGTGAGCAGCGCCAGCACGGGCAGGAGGAGGGGACGGCGCATCATGGGGTGGGCTCGCTTCCAGGGGCCGGACGGGATGAAGCAGGGGTCCTGGCGCGCGAACAGCGGAGGCGCGTGGGCATTCCGCGCGCTTTTCTCCGAGGTGGCCCCGGTCTCAGTAGATGACGCAGCGGGGCAGCGCGGCCCGGAGCTTCGCCTCCGTCCCGGGCGGGAGCTTGTTGTCGCGGATGCGCACTTCCTTCAAGCGGGGGAGGCGGGTCAGCGCATCGATGGGAAGCGACTCCAGCGCGTTGTGCCAGAGGCACAGCGTCTCCAGCGCCTGGAGTCGCTCGAGGTCCGCGGACAGCTCGCGCAGCTTGCAGCCCTCCAGCCAGAGCGTCTTCAGCGCGCGCAGCTCGAAGATGACGCGGGGCACGGTGCCGAAGTCATTGTGGGTCAGGTGCAGGAAGGTGAGCCGCTGGAGCTGGGCGAGCGAGTCCGGGAGCGTCGTCAGCCCGTTGTCACCGAGCTGCAGCGACTCCAGCCGCGTGAGCTGGCCGATGGCGTCGGGCACCCTTCCCCAATCGCAGCCATCGACATAGAGGCGGGTCAGCGCGGTGAGCGTGAAGAGGGGCCCGCTCGCGGTGACGGGGAGCCCGGTGTTCGACAGGCGCAGCTCGCGGAGCTGGTTCAGCCGCGCGAGTCCCGCGGGCAGTGCCCTCAGCGGATTGAACCGGAGGTCGAGCAGGTTCAGGCTGAAGAGGTCGCCGAGCTCTTCCGGCAGCGCGGAGAGCTTGTTCCCCTCGAGGTTGAGCTGGGCGACGTCCGGGAGGTCGCCCACCTCCGGGCATAGCCGGCTCAGGCCCTTCCAGGCCAGGTTGAGCGTGCGCTTCTGGAGACACTTGGCCAGCACGCTCCGCGTCTGGGGGCCGCTCTCCTCGAGGAAGTACCCGTCTCCCCGTCCGGAGTGCCGCAAGACCTCCTCCGCGAGGGTCCGCTCGTCCAGCCACCCGGTGCGCCCGAGCACCCGGATGCGCCGCACCAGCTTGACGGGGTTCGCCGTCGCCAGCGCCGGAGCGCAACCATGGACGAAGGCCCAGAGCGGCGCTGGAGCCTCGCGGCGGAAGCGGGCCCGGGCCCGGCGGCGCTCGTCGGCCTGGGGATGGACCTCCGCCGCGACGCAGAGCCGGGCCAGCTCCCGCGAGTCCCAGGGCCGCGCGGGCAGGTCCGCCTCCACTGCGATGGGACGCGCCTCGCCGGCGAGCTTCGTCCGTCCCGAGGCGAACAACACGTCCGCCTCTTCGGGAGAGGAGACCGTCACCAGCCCGGCGGCCTCCAGCTCGCGGCGAAGCTCCGACGGCCGGCGCTGCCGTGGGGCTCCCAGGACGTGGACGCGCCGGCCGGGCACCAGCGGGCTCGGACGCGCGCCCGCGAGCGCCACCTCCGCATAGGCCCGGACGCTCGGGTCCTCATCGTCCAGGGCACGCACCAGGGCGGGCACGTCCTTCTCGTTCCGCGCCTGGATGACATCGCCCATGAAGAGACAGAAGCGCACGCGGCGCTCCGTCGCGGGCAGCTCGCGGGTGCGCCGGAGGTGGGCCACCACGGCGCGGCCCGTGCGTGGCTCCGGCGTGTGGTTCCGCCCCAGCGTGAGGTTCGCGAGCGACTCCAGCTCCACGAGCCACGCGGGCAGGCTCCGGATGCGGTTGTTCACCAGCTCCAGCAGGGTGAGGCGCCGCAACGTGCGCACCTCGTCCGGGAGCCGCTCCAACCCCAGGTTGGACAGGTCGAGCGAGGTGGGGTCCTCCTGCCAGACGCGCGCGCGCCAGTCCTCGGGCGGTGGGCGGCTCGGCTCGGGAACCACAGGAGCGGGGGCCGGAGGGGTCAGCCGGACGCCGTGCTCGAAGCGGACCTCGCGGACGATGCGGGTGCCCGTCTCGTCGTAGTCGCGCAGCACGCCGTGGTACTGCCCCTTGGACACTTCGGCCTTGCGGGCCAGCGTGCCATCCAGGCGGTACGTGCGGGCCGTGCCGTGGCGCTTGCCGCTGCGGTAGGTGACCTCCTCGCGCGGGTGGCCGTTGTCCTCGAAGACGCGGTGCACTCCATTCGCGATGTCATTGCGCCACTCCGTCTCCTCCAGGAGCACGCCCTCGCGCGTGTGGTGGCGCAAGAGGCCCATGCGCTGGCCCTTCTCGTTCCACCGGCCGCTGATCCACCGGCTCTCGTGGAACGTGGCATTCGCGTCCACGGTGGCGGGCCTGGGCGGCAGCGGCGTGCCGTCCCTGCACAGCGCATTGCCGTCCGCGTCGAAGAAGCGCGTGGCGAAGAACACGCCGTGCTCGTAGTCCATCTCCATGCGGCGCACCTTCGGGCTCATGCCCCCGGCGTGCATGCCCTCGGTGGTGCGCTGCTCCGTCGCGAACCACGTCCGCGTGCCATGGAGCTCACCGTCCACGAAGGTGCACGTCTGCGACTCCTCGCCGCTCTCGTGGAAGCGCACCGAGGACCCGTGCGGCCGGTCTTCCACGAGGTCGCAGATGCAGCAGAGCGTCCCGTCCGGCCGCCAGTAGCGCACCTTCCCGTGGAGCCGTCCCTCGGCGTCACGGGGCCCGAGGATCCACTCCTTGTCAGGTGGGCTCCACCACGCCTCGGCGGGGACGGACTTGGGGCGCACAGGCTCGGTCATTCGCGGACGATACGGGATTTCATCGGTTTCCCAACGGAGAGGCAGGCTCCAGCGCCCGAGACAGCGGCGCCCGGGTCCGGTAGGAGAGGGGGCCATGAGTCGAGTCCTGGATGAGCTGTTGGAGCTCCTCAAGCTGGAACCCATCGAGGAGAACCTCTTCCGAGGCAGGAGTCAGGACCTGGGCTTCCGCCAGCTCTTCGGCGGCCAGGTGCTGGGGCAGGCGGTGTCGGCGGCCAGCCAGACGGTGGACGTGCAGCGGCACGTGCACTCGCTGCATGGCTACTTCCTGCGCGCGGGCGACGCGAGCCTGCCCGTCGTCTACACCGTGGACCGCGTGCGCGACGGCGGCAGCATCACCACGCGCCGGGTGGTCGCCATCCAGAAGGGCCAGCCCATCTTCACCATGATGGCGTCCTTCCACGGCGACGAGCCGGGCTACTCGCACCACGCGCCCATGCCGAAGGTGCCGGAGCCGGAGTCGTTGCCCACCGACATCGAGCTGCTCCGCCGCCAGGCCGACCGCATCCCCGAGCGGCTGCGCGAGAAGTTCCTCTGCGACAAGCCCATCGAGATGCGCCCGGTGACGTACGTGGACCCGTTCAGTCCCCAGGCGCACGAGCCCGTCAAGCACGTCTGGTTCCGCGCCGACGGGAAGCTGCCGGAGGATCCGCAGGTGCACCGGTACGTGCTCGCCTATGCGTCCGACTTCAACCTCATCAGCACCGCGCTGCTGCCGCACGCCGCCAGCTTCTTCCAGCCGCACCTGCGCGGCGCGAGCCTGGACCATGCCCTCTGGTTCCACGGCGACCTGAAGGTGAATGACTGGCTGCTGTACAGCATGGACAGCCCGTGGGCCGGCAACGCGCGCGGCCTCGCGCGAGGCAGCATCTACACCCGCGATGGCCGCCTCGTGGCGTCGGTCACCCAGGAAGGGCTGCTGCGCATCGTCCAGAAGGGCGAGCCACCGAAGTCCTGAGCCGGAAGGCCCCGGCCACCTCGTGCCCGCCGGTATGGGGGCGACACTCCACACCAGGTTGGGGGGTCGAGCCCACCCTCCCACCCCCGGGAATCCACGAGGGCTGCAACTCTGCGAGACCACTGGGGATTTCCGGACATGGCACCGGCATTGCTCGGATCGGGGTCGGCTCTTACCCCCGAGGCCATGCGTGTCGAAGACGAAATCCTGGGAGCTGTCGCGCCGGAGTGTCCTGAGAGGTGCCGCGGGCGCGGTGCTCGCGTTGCCCTGGCTCGAGGCGATGGCTCCCTCCGTGGCGAGGGCGCAGTCCAGCGGCACGAAGCCCCCGCTGCGCTTCGTGGGCATGTTCCACTCCGCGGGCGTCATCCCGGACCGGTGGTTCCCCACCACCGAGGGCACGGACTACGCGCTGCCGCCGACGCTCTCTCCGCTGGAGACGGTGAAGGGTGACGTGCTGGTGCTGAGCGGGCTGCGGCTCGGTGCGTGGGACTACTACGAGCGGACGCACGAGGGCGGCTTCTGGATGATGCTCACCGCGAGCGAGAGCATCGTCGCGGGCTCCACGGACTCCATCGACCAGGTGATTGCCGGGGCCACGGCCTCACAGGTGCGGGTGCCGTCGCTCACGCTGAGCGTGGAGAACAACGGGTACTACAACCCGGGCTACCAGGACTCCAACAGCGACGGCTTCATCGACCCGAGGACGTCGTCCTACGACGACACGCAGGACCACTGCAGCGGCGGCGAGCAGTGCATGGTGACGTTCGCGAAGGGGCAGCGGCTGCCCAACGTCTACAACCCGCGCGTCATCTTCAACCGGCTCTTCGGCTCGCTCCAGCAGGAGGGACCCACGGAGGCGGAGCGGCGCATCTGGACGTACCGCCGCAGCATCCTGGACAAGGTGACGTCCCAGGCGAAGTCGCTGCAGGGGCGGCTGGGGCAGGCGGACCAGCTGCGGCTCGACGAGTACCTGACGGGCATCCGGGACATCGAGCGCGCGATTCAGCGGGCGGAGCAGGGCGCTCCGACGCTCGCGTGCACCCCGGGCGCGCAGCCGGTGGGCATCCCCATGGACCGCACCGCGTACGCGGACCTGATGTGCGACCTCATCGTGAAGTCGTTCGAGTGCGACGCCACGCGCGTGGCCACGCTGATGCTGGGCATGTGCGTGAGTCCCATGTCCTTCACGGTGAATGGCCGCGTCTTCTCGCACCATGGCGATGCGTCACACCACGGCAATGACCCGGTGAAGATGGCGGCCAAGGTGGAGATAGACAGGTGGCAGGTGGGGCGGCTCGCGCACCTGGTGCAGAAGCTGAAGGGGGTGCGCGAGGGGGAGGGGACGCTGCTGGACAACGTGGCCGTCTACTACTCCAGCGACATCTCGCACAGTGACTGGCACAACCACTACGACATGCCCGTCATCCTCGCCGGGCGCGCGGGCGGTGCGTTCCGGACGGGGCGGCACCTGAAGGCGCAGGGCAAGCGGTGCGGCGACGTGCTGGTGTCCATCCTCCAGGCCTTCGGCATTCCGCGCGGCAACTTCGGTCCACTCGCACAGGGTCCGCTGGCCGGACTGGCATGAGGAGAGGGGACATCATGAACTCCAGAAACCTGCTCTTCGGCGTGCCGCTGCTGCTCATCTCCTGCACGGGCCAGATGTCGACCGACACTCCGTCTCCGGGACCTGGGCCCTCCGCCGGGATGACGTGCTCGGACGGGCCCCATGCCCTGCGCCGGCTGAACCGCGCCGAGTACGACAACACGGTGAGGGATTTGCTCGGCGAGACGAGTCGGCCCGCGGCCACCTTCCCGGCGGACCCCACGGGCGAGGGCTTCGACAACGAGGCCGGCCTGCTGAGCCTGTCCCCCGCGCTGGTGGAGGCGTACGAGTCCACCGCGGGCCGGCTCATCGACCAAGCCTGGTCGAGAGACCTGGCGACGGGCTCGTCTGGCGGCGCGGTACGCATCCAGGCGGAGACCTCGGCCGCCACCACGGGCGGGAGCGCGGAGAACGGCACTGCGTGGAACCTGTGGTCCAACGGCGAGCTGACGGCGACGTTCAACTTCCAGGTGGCGGGCGACTACCAGTTGGCGGTGCGAGCCTGGGGGACGCAGGCGCCGCCGGACCCGGTGAAGATGGACTGGCTGCTGGACGGCACGGTGGTGGCGTCGCTCGACGTGCCGGCGACGAGCGCCACGCTGTACACGCGGCAGATAAAGGTGGCGTCGCCGGGGCAGAAGCGGTTCGTCGTGCGTTTCACCAATGACGCGTACGACCCGGCTACGTCCACGGACCGCAACCTCCTGGTGGACTGGCTGGAGGTGACGGCGCCGGCTCCGTCACAGGGTGGGGCGCAGGCGAGTCTGCGCGTGTGCGACCCGGCGAGCACGGGCGAGGAGGCGTGTGCCCGGCAGATGGTGCAGCACCTGGCCCGCCGCGCGTGGCGCCGTCCGGCGACCGACGCCGAACTGGCGGAGCTGATGAGCGTCTACACGCTGGTGCGCACGTCGGGAGACGGCTTCGAGCTGGCGGCGAAGTTCGCGCTTCGGGGCGTGCTGCTGTCGCCGCACTTCCTCTTCCAGGTGGTGCAGACGGCCGCGCCGGACTCGGGGAAGAACGAGCTCACCAGCCGTGAGCTGGCGTCGCGCCTGTCGTACTTCCTCTGGAGCAGCCAGCCGGACGCGGAGCTGATGGCGCTGGCGGACGACGACCGGCTGAAGGACCCGGTGGTGCTGGAGGCGCAGGTGCGCCGGATGTTGAAGGACGCGAAGTCGGAGGCGCTGGTGCAGAACTTCGCGGGCCAGTGGCTGGGGCTGCGGCAGGTGGACGGCATCACTCCGGACCCGAGCCTCTTTCCGGGGGTGGACACGACGCTGAAGCAGGCGATGCGGGAGGAGGGCGAGAGCTTCTTCCGGGCGTTCCTCCGCGAGGACCGGAGTGCGCTGGACATGCTGGACGCGGACTTCACCTTCGTGAACGACAGGCTGGCCACGTACTACGGGCTGACGCGGCCGGGCTCGGCCACGCCGACGCGCGTGAGCACGACGGATGGCCGGCGTGGAGGGTTGCTGGCGCAGGCGGGAATCCTGGCGCAGTCCTCGCTGGCCACGCGCACGTCGCCGGTGCGCCGCGGGAAGTGGGTGCTGGGCCGGCTGCTGTGCCAGGAGCCGCCACCGCCGCCGCCGGGCGTGGAGGCGCTGCCGACGACGCTGCCTCCGGGGTCGACGCTGCGGCAGATTACGGAGGCGCACCGGGCAAATCCGTCATGCTCGGGGTGCCACAACATGCTGGACCCGATTGGCTTCGGCCTGGAGAACTACGACGCGGCGGGCGCCTGGCGCGAGGTGGACAACGGCTCGCCGGTGGACTCGGCGGGCAACTTCCAGGGGGCCGCGTTCCAGGGGCCGAAGGAGCTGGCGTCCATCCTGAAGCAGGACCCGGCCTTCGCCAGCTGCATGAGCCGCAAGGCCCTGGCCTACGGACTCGGCCGCGAGCTGACGGACGCGGATGAGCCCGTGGTGCGGAGCGTGAACGAGCACTTCGCCAAGGGCGCCCACCGGCTGCCCGAGCTGCTGGTGGCCGTCGCCCTCAGCGACAGCTTCCGCAACCGGTGCCCCGTGCCGGCGGAGCACTGAGTCCCCGGTGTAGCCGGTGCGGAGAGCTTCGCACCGGCTACACCTGCGTGAACTTCACTCCGGTAGTACCCAATTGCCACGCTTCCCTGACTCACTCAGCTACCTGAAATTGAGCCGGACTGTCTCCTGGTTGACGCTCAGTGCAACTCCATGGCATGTGCGATGCCACGAAAAGCTGGCGATGCTGGCGTTTCGCCAGGGGACCTATGCAGACGACGTCGAAGGTGTTGGGGGCAGCAGCCGCCGCGGTGCTCGTTGCAATGTCAGCGGTGCGCTGCGGATACGAGGCGCCAGAAGCCAGCGCGCCGGCAGTGGAGGCCACGCGAAGCCAGTCATTGCAGGCACCAGGCCTCAAGGCCGAGTACTTCGATGATGACGCGCTGCAGACGCTCGTCACCCAGCGCATCGACGCGCAGGTGGACTTCGAGTGGGAGTATGGGATTCCGCCGGGGACGGCCATCTCCAACTACGACACCTTCAGCGTGCGCTGGACGGGAACTCTCACCGCACCAGTGACGGGCCTGTATACCTTCACCACCTCCACGGATGACGGCGTGCGGCTGTGGGTGGGCGGGCAGAGCGTCATCAACAACTGGACCTTGCAGAACGACTATGACCCCCTGTCCACCGGCACGGCGTCGCTGGTGGCCGGGCAGTCGTACCCGCTCGTCATGGAGTACTTCGAGGGACCGGGCCTGGCACATGCACGGCTGTCCTGGGCGTACCCCGGGCAGGCGCTGCAGGTCGTGCCCGCCAGCGCGCTCAGCCATGAGGACGGGCCTACCGTTCCGGGCGTGCCTCCGCTGGTGGAGACGGGCACCGGGACGGACTTCTCCGACGCCACCTCCTTCCTCTACACGGGCAGCAATCCGCCGCAGACGGGCGTGGTGCCCGGCACCATCGTCCCGAGCCGGGTGGCCGTGGCCCACGGGCGTGTGGTGAACCGGGCTGGCGCGCCCCTCTCGGGCGTGAAGGTGACGGCGCTCTCGCATCCGGAGTGGGGCGAGACGCTGACGCGCAGCGACGGTGCCTATGAGTTCGCCTTCAACGGAGGGGGCGTCGTCACCCTGAACTTCGAGAAGGCGGGCCTGCTGCCTGTGCAGAGGCCCGTGAAGTCCCAGTGGCGCGACTGGGTGGCCGTGGAGGAGGTGGCCCTGACGGCCCTGGACAGCGCCGTCACCGTCGTCAGCGCCAATGCCCCGGCACTGCAGGTGGCACGTGGCAGCGCGGTGACTGACGAGGACGGTGCTCGGCGGGCCACGCTGCTGGTGCCCGCGAACACAGGCGTCACCCTGACGTTGCCGGGCGGTGGCACCCAGGCGCTCTCCAGCATGTCCGTGCGCGCCACCGAGTACACGGTGGGCAGGGACGGCCCCAAGGCCATGCCGGGCGCGCTGCCGCCGATGAGCGGCTACACCTACGCCGTCGAGTGGAGCCTGGACGAGGCGCTCGCCGCCGGCGCCACCCGCGTCTCTTTCAGCCGGCCCGTCTACTTCTACCTGGAGAACTTCCTGGCCTTCCCCGTCGGCGGCGCCGTACCCACCGGCTACTACAATAGACAGCTCGGGGCATGGCAGGCGGACCTGGACGGGCGCGTCGTCAAGGTCGTCGCCATCAACGGCGGTTTGGCGGACGTGGACGTCACCGGCGACGGAGTGGCGGACACGGGGCCGGCACTCTCCGATTTGGGCTTCACGAATGACGAGAGACAGCGCCTGGCGACGCTCTACACCGCTGGCACCTCTCTCTGGCGCGTGCCGCTGACACACCTGACGCCCTGGGACTGCAACTGGCCCTTTGGCTTCCCGGACGACGCCACGGAGCCGCCCGACGACGCGCCCGAGGGAGACGAGCCGGAGCCCAACTCATGCACGACGTCCGGCAGCATCATCGAGTGCGAGAACCAGACGCTGGGCGAGGCCCTTCCTGTGACAGGCACGCCCTACACGCTGAATTACCGGAGTGACCGGGTGCCCGGCCGCACCAGCCGCTACAGCTTCGAGGTGCCCCTCACGGGCGCCAGCGTGCCCACGAGCCTCAAGGCCGTCGTCCTTCGCATCTCTGGCGCCGGCCGCACCTGGAACTACCGCTTCGCCAAGACGCCCAACCAGCGCTTCACCTTCCATTGGGATGGTCGCGACTTGTGGGGCCGCAAGCTGCACGGCACCCAGAAGTTCTACGTGGACGTGGGCTACGCCTACCAAGGCGTGTACCGGACTCCGGGAAGCGGAGGCGGCGCCGGCGGCGGCCGCAGCTTTGGCGCCGGGGGCGGGGCCCGCATGGCCACCGGAGACCGGATCGCAATTGAGGTGTTCCTCTGGCGGCGCTGGGCCCAGCGGTTGGTGGCGCACGATGCGCTGGCGCTGGCGCTCGGTGGCTGGACGCTGAATGCGCACCATACCTTCGAGCCCACCACGGGCATGCTGCACCGCGGAGACGGAACGCGGCAGTCGGCCCAGGCTGTGGACCCGGTTTGGAAGCTGGTTGCGGGCAGTGGCCAGGGGGGAGTCGCGGACGGTGGCATCGCCACGCAGTCGAGCTTCACGGTAAATCAGCTCAACGCGGGGCCGGATGGGTCGCTCTACGCAGTGGAAAGCCAGGGCGGCATCGTGCGCCGCATTTCGCCGGACGGGCGCGTCTATACCAGTATCGGCTGCAAGTCCGGGTGTGCCGTCACGGACGGGGGCGTGGGCGCTCCCGCCACGTCGACGGACTTCGGCACCATCTGGGTCCATGCGCTGGGGCCCGACGGCAGTCACTACGTTTCGACGAACAACAACAGAATCTACCGCATCACGCCGGATGGGATTGTCCACCCCTTCGCGGGCAACGGAGCCAGCCCGAACGTCGCTACCAACGGCGAGGGCGGACCCGCAACCCAGGCCAGCATCGGCAGTGTCGGGTTCATCCAGGTCTCCTCGGAAGGGGACGTCTACTTCAGCACGGCCTACAATGACTATCCAGACAGGAGGCGTATCCGCCGGGTCGACACGAACGGAATCATCACCACGGTGGTGGGGGATGGGACGAACTTGAAGAGTGCTACCCCCGTCCCAGCCCTGAGCACGGGCATTGGAGATCAGACGCACGCCGCGGCCTTTGACTCGGAGGGGGCGCTGTACTTCACGGGACAGACGGACTACCGCATTCGCCGGCTCGACGCGGATGGGTTGGTGCGGAGTGTCGTGGGCACTGGCGTCAAGGGTTACCTCGGGGATGATGGACCGGCCGATATCGCGGGCATTGGCGACTTCATCCACAGGAACGGCCTGGCTGTCGGGCCGGATGGCTCGCTGTACTTCACGGATGCCTCTCGGGTTCGTCGCGTGGGTCCGGATGGGATAGTTTCGACCGTTGCGGGAACAGGGGTGTACGGCAGCAGACATCCGGTGGAGGGCGCGAGCGCGCTCCAGACGGACCTCTATCCCAATCCAGCGCACCTGGCGGTGACCCCAGATGGCGCGCTCCACATCGTCTTCAATGCCCCCAACCGCATCTACAAGCTGAGCTCGCCATCTAGCGCGTTTGGGCTGGACGAGAGGCTCGTGCCGTCTGAGGACGGGCGCGAGGCATACGTCTTCTCGGGAGGGCGCCACATGCGCACGCTGGACGCGCTGACGGGGGCGACGCTGCTGACGTTCGGCTATGACACGGCCGGCCGGCTCGTCACCCTCACGGACGCCAATGCGCAAGTGACGACGATTGAGCGGCAGTCGGACGGCCGCCCGACGGCCATCTTGGCGCCCGGAGGCCAGCGAACCGAGCTGACGGTGACGCCGGAGGGACTGCTCACCCGCGTGGAGAACCCGAATAACGAGGCAGTGGTGCTGGCATACGGCGTTGGCGGGCTGTTGACGAAGCTCACCGACCCAGGCAACGGCGAGCATGACTTCGAATACGACTCTACTGGCCGGCTGGTGTACGACAGCAACCCGGGAGGTGGCTTCAAGACGCTGACGCGCTCGAAGCCGCTTTCGGGATCCGGCGCAGGCAAAGCGGGCTTCGCGGTGGACGTCATGACGGCGGAGGGACGTGTCACCCGTCACACCTCGGAGTGGGTGGGTAGCAAGCAGCGGCGCACCACGCGCACCCCCGCAGGCTTCACCACCATCCGCGACCTGGGAGTCAACGGCGTGGACGTCACGACGTATCCGGATGGCACGGTGGAAAACGTGCGGGCCGGCAGCGACCTCCGCCTGGGGGCGGGGACGCCCCTCACGGTGAGCTATTCAGCGGCGCTGCCTTCGGGCTTGACCCGCGTGGCCACGGCCAGCCAGTCCCTGACGCGTCCCTCGGGCGCGAACGCACTGGACCCCTTCGCGTACACCACCCAAACGTGGACGTCCGTGCTCAATGGCAAGTCGTCCAGCCTGGAGTTCGCGAAGGCCACCGGGCGCTTCACGCACACCAGCCCCATGGGCAAGAAGGTGTACACGGACATCGACGCGAAGGGCCGCGTCGCCCGCTTCGAGGTGACGGGTCTGACGCCCGTCACGTACGCGTACTACCCGGACGGCCAGCTGGCCTCCGTCACGCAGGGCGTGCGCACGCAGGCCTTCGCGTACCACGCGAGTGGGGGGGCGAAGGGCTGGCTTGCCTCCACGACGGATGCTCTGAATCGCACCGCCAGCTTCACGCAGGACGGGGTGGGGAGGGTAACGGACGCTTCGTTGCCGGGCCCTCGCGCGCTCTCCTTGGATTACGACGCGGAGGGCAACCTCACGTCGCTGACGCCTCCCGGCAAGCCACCGCACGCGTTTGGCTATTCGGCCAACGACCAGGAGGACGTCTACACGCCGCCCGCCGTCACCGGTATGGGCACCCTCAGCACCGTGGCGGCGTACAACCTGGATGACCAGCCGACGCTCGTCAGCTTCCCCGACAGCACCTCGGCCTCCGTCACCTATGACACGGGGGGGCGCCTCGCCACGGTGACGGCGCCTCGCCACACGGTGACGGCGGGCTATTCGCCCACTACCGGGCACCTGGAGAGCCTGACGGACAGCGCCGCCGCGAGCGGCAGCGGGGCAAGCCTCGCCTTCACCCGTGACGGCCCCCTGGTGACGGGCGTCAGCTGGACGGGCGGCGTCTCGGGCAATGTGGGCTACACGTACAACACCCACTTTGATGTGGCCTCCGTCAGCGTCAATGGTGGGACGCCCATTGCGTACACCTATGACAACGACCGGCTGCTGTCGGCCGCGGGCAGCCTCACCACGACGCGGAATGCCTCCAACGGACTTCTCACCGGCACCACGCTGGGGAGCGTCACGACGACGCAGGGCTACAACCTCTTCGGCGAGGTTGCGAGCCTGGCCGCGAGGTACGGCACGGCGCCGCTGTACTCGGTGACGCTGACGCGCGACAACCTGGGGCGCATCACCAGCCGTGCCGAAGCAGTGCAGGGCGGCGCCACGCAGACCTGGGGCTATACGTACGACACGGCGGGCCGCCTGGAGACAGTCACTCTCAATGGCGTGGCCCATGCTTCCTACGGTTATGATGCCAATGGCAACCGCACCTTACAGACGGAGGCTGGCGTCGTTACGGCCGCGACGCATGACGACCAAGACCGGCTGCTGACTCTTGGGACGGCGAGCTACACGTGGGGCCCGCGCGGAGACCTGCGGACGAAGACGGTGGGCACGGATGTCACCCAGTACACCTACGACACGGCCGGGAATCTCACCGCGGTGGCGCTGCCCGGTGGCACCGAGGTGGCCTACGTCATCGACGCCGCCAACCGCCGAATTGGCAAACGCGTCAATGGCAGCCTCACCCAGGGCTTCCTCTATGACGGGCAGCTGCGCGTCGTGGCGGAGCTGGACGGGGCGGGAAGCGTGGTGAGCCGCTTCGTCTACGGCACCAGGGGCCACTCACCGGATTTCATGGTGAAGGGTGGCGTGACGTACCGCTTCGTGTCGGACCACCTGGGAAGTCCCCGTCTTGTGGTGAATACCGCCAATGGCAACGTGGCACAGGCTCTGGAGTACGACGCCTGGGGCAGGGTGCTGGCCGACTCCAACCCCGGCTTTCAGCCTTTCGGGTTCGCCGGTGGACTCTTCGACAGGGACACGAAGCTGACTCGGTTTGGCGCTCGGGACTACGACGCTGAAGCCGGCCGCTGGACGACCAAGGACCCCATCCGCTTCGCAGGCGGGGATACCAACCTCTATGTGTACGTGGGGAACCAGCCGATCGGCTTCATCGACCCTCAGGGGACGTTGATGATGGACCCCTCATTGGGTGTCGTGAATGAACATGGCCTCCAGAACTTCGTTGGCTTTGTGTGGGGCACTGCCGGTCAACTCGCCGGATGGCTCATGGGCTCGCCAGTTACGAAGCGGGTGGAAAAATCCAAATTCGGGGACATCCTGATTTTCGAGAACCACCCTTTCCAGAATGGGTACGCGACGACTTACGGGCGTGTGATTTGCGCCACAAGCAAGAACATGTCGCCAAGCACATTTGACCATGAAATGCAGCACGTAGAGCAATCACAAGTGCTGGGCCCGCTCTATCTTCCGGCCCATCTGGCATTGCAGACATACTCTAGACTCACCACGGGTTCGTACAGTGCCGCAAACCCTCTTGAGGCAGGACCTCATTCCAATCCACCCCGCCCATGGCCCTAGCAAAGCTAACGCCTCGCGCTCGCGTTCTGCGCCGCCTCGCACCAGGTCTTGCTTACAAATGGCGGCGCGCAGTTGGTTCCCGTGATTGGGAACTTCTTCAGGCTCCAGTTGGCCCGGCCATTCGTCCCCAGTTCGCGCTTTTGCTGCTCCTCGCAACAGCCTGCGACCCTGTTTGGGATGCCCATGGCCGAGTGGTGGACTGCACCACCTCCCGACCGGTCACGGGGGCAAAGGTGGTTCTCGTCGTTGCGGATGGAGGCGCCGAGCGCCGGGCAGAGAGCACCAGTGATGAACGGGGCGCGTATTGGGTGCAACTCATCGCTGAGCACCGCCGACCTGCAACGATGAGTTTCTCAAAGCCGGGGTACGAGGAGCGAGTCCAGCGACTGCAGGGGGAACGAAGCCTTCGCGACCAGCCGGAGCAGGTTTGCCTGACACCTCTTCCGCCCAGTCGATAGCCACGGGGTCACGGAGCTGGAGGTGACCGCCACCGACGTGCTCCTGTCCCTCGTCACCCTCCTCATCTACACGCCGCACACCCTCCGGGTGACGTGTGAGCAGCCCGCGTCCGCCGAGGCCCGCTGACGTGGCGCACTCGCGGGGGATTCCCGCTAGGCTCCCGTCCGCGACTCACGGACGGAGGTCATGACGATGCGCGCGGTGGTGTTCCAGCACGAGGAGCACGAGGGGGCGGGCCTGCTGGGCCCGGTGCTGCAGGAGGCGGGCTTCACCCTCGTCAACCGGTTCCGGACCGTGAAGCGCGAGGACGTGGACGCGGACCTCGTCGTCGTCATGGGCGGCCCCATGGGCGTCTACGAAGCCGAGCAGCACCCCTTCCTCCACGACGAGCTCGCCCTCCTCACCGAGCGCCTCGCCTACGAGCGCCCCTGCCTGGGCATCTGCCTGGGCGCCCAGCTCCTCGCCTCCGCCGCAGGCGCCGAGGTCTTCGTCGGAAAGAACGGCTTCGAAGTCGGCGTCGCCCCCGTCCGCTGGACGCAGGACGGCCTCAAGGACCCCGTGATTGCCGGCGTCCGCCCCAAGACGGTGGTGGCCCACTGGCACGGCGACACCTGGAAGCCCGTGCCCGACGCCGCGCTGCTGGCCTCCACGGACCGGTACTCGCAGCAGGCCTTCCGGCTGGGGAAGTCCTACGGCTTCCAGTTCCACCTCGAGCTCACCGCCACGGAAATGGGCCGCTGGCTGGACCTGGGCGCCGAGGACCTCCAGCAGCGCGGCAAGGACCTCCAGGAGCTCAAGTCCCAGCTCCCCAAGCTCAAGGCCGCCGAGGCGGAGAACATCGAATTGCTCCACCGCCTCGCCCGCCACTTCGCCGAAGCCGCGGGCCGCTGACGCTCACGGCTCCACGAAGTCCAGGTCGCGGCCGAACGTCTCGTCCACCCCCCGCAGCGCCGCGAAGGCCACCAGCAGCGCGAGCCCACCCACGCACAGGGCCGCGCCCCGCAGCCCGAGCCACGGCGTGGCGAGCTGGAGCCCCGACGTCAGCAGCACCGTGGAGCCCCGGATGAAGTTGGGCACCGTCGTCGCCGCGGTGGCGCGCAGGTTGGTGCCGAACTGCTCCGCGGCGATGGTCACCAGCACCGCCATGTACCCAGCAGAGAACCCCAGCACCGCGCAGCACGCATAGAACGCCCACAGCGACTGGCTGCCCACGGTGAACAGCGCCGCCGTGCCGCCCGCGCCAATCAGCAGGAACAGCGCCACGCTCTTCTTGCGGCTGCGCGCCAGCTGGCTGAACAGGCCGCTGGCCAGATCTCCCAGCACCGTCCCCACGTTGCCCACCAGCACCGCGGTCGCCACCGACGGCACCTCCGTCATCCCGAAGGCCCGGCCGAACTCCGGCGCGAAGGTGATGAGCACGCCAATCACGAACCAGATGGGCACGCCCACCAGCACCACCGACACGTACCGCCGCGCGGACGGCCCCGGCTTCAAGAGCCGCAGGAAGTTCCCCCGCGACACCGCCTGCTCCTTCATCGCGGTGAACAAGCGCGGCTCATGCACGCTCAGCCGCAGGCACAGCAGCGCGAACCCCATGCCGCCGCCGACCATGTACGCCGTGCGCCAGTCCAGCCGGCTCCCAATCAGCGCGGCCGCAATCGCCCCCATCACCCCGTTGGTGGCCACCAGCGTCGTCCCGTAGCCCCGGCCCTCCCGGGACATCAGCTCGCTCACCAGGGTGATGCCGGCGCCCAGCTCGCCCGCGAGGCCGATGCCCGCCAGCACGCGCAGCACCGCGTACTGCTCCACCGTCTGCACGAAGCCGTTGGCGAAGTTCGCCGCCGAGTACAGGAAGATGGAGCCGAACAGCACCGACAGCCGCCCGCGCCTGTCACCCAGCACGCCCCAGAGGATGCCGCCCACCAGCATCCCCATCATCTGCATGTTCAGCAGCCGGACGCCCACACCCATCCGCTCGGCCGCGGGAACGCCGATGGACTCCAGGCTCTGCGCCCGGACCACGCTGAAGATGACCATGTCGTAGATGTCGACGAAGTAGCCGAGCGCGGCGACGACGATGGCCAGCCGAGCAGCCCGCTGGAGCTCGATGGGGACGGAAGTGGCGGTCATAGGTGAGTCTTCCCGGTGAAAACAGCAAGTCGCACGGTCGTGAATCAGGGAATCCACGTTCGTGCGTGGCCATCAGACACCAGACCCGGTCATCCAGGACAGGAGGAGGAGGGCCAGCTTGCTCTCCTGGCTTCGAACAGGGACTGTTCGTGCTGTAACAATCCATGGCGTTCAATAGGGGCGAGTCCCCAGCCCCGGTCGCGCTGGCGACCGAAATGGAGAGGTGTGGATGTCGTGGTTCACCCTGGCGGTCTCGTTGCTGGCCCAGCTCCCCGCGGATGGCGCTGCCCAGCTGCAGAAGGTGGACGGCGTGCTGCCGGCGCTGCGGCGGATGGCGGTAGACCCCGAGGTCATCCAGGCGGTGCGGGCCCAGAACGCGCGCCGCGTTTCGCTGGCCACCATCCGCGGGCAGGATGACGCCTGGCGCGCCTCCCCGGTGCTCACGCCCTTCAAGCAGCAGGTGCTCGCCACCGCGTGCTCGCGCGTCCTGCACCGTCACCGTGAGCAGCTGGGCGGGGTGGTGGCCGAGGCCTTCGCCATGGACGACCAGGGCGCCCTGGTGGGCGCCACGCGGCGCACGTCCGACTACTGGCAGGGGGACGAGGCCAAGTTCCAGGTGCCGTTCGGCAAGGGCCAGACGCTGCGCGAGAAGCCCTTCTTCGACGAATCCTCCCAGGCCTACGTCATCCAGGTCTCCCTGCCCGTGCGCGACGGCGGAAGGACCATTGGCGCCCTCACCGTCGGCCTCTCCCTCCTCGACCTGTGACTGTGCACCCCATGCGATTCCTGGACGGCCTGAAGCTGCGCGCCCGCCTCACGCTGGCGGTGTCCCTGCTCATCCTCTGCGCCCTGCTGCCGCTCAACCTCTTCCAGCGGTTCTCCACGACGGAGAACATCCACGAGCAGATCCACGCCACGCTGGAGGTGGAGGCGGAGGGGCTGAGGGACCTGGTGGAGAGCGCGCTCGCCGAGCGCGAGGCCAATGCCCGCAGCTGGTCCGAGGACGCCATCCTCCGGGGCGCGCTGCTGTTCGACACCTTCGAGAAGAGCGACGCGGTGCTCGCGACGCTCCAGAAGCGCCACCCCTCGTTCAGCGGGCTGGTGCTCTTCACCGAGGACGGCCGGGCCGTCTCCGCCAGTGCGCCCTTGCTGCGCGAGGCCTTCGTCGCCCGCCAGCCGGAGGTCGTCGCCTCGGGCTGGTTCCGCGCCGCGCTGGAGGGCCGGCTGGACACGGGGGCCGTCACCCAGGTGGACCCGGTCTTCGGCCAGCGCGTGCTGCCATTCGCCGTGCCCGTCCTCAGCCCCATCAGCGGCGCGCGCATCGGCGTCCTGCTGGCGGCGTATGACTGGGGGCAGGTGAGCAGCGTGGTGTCCACGGCGCTGGAGCGCTCGCATGCGCGGGGCCAGAAGAGCTTCGCGCTGGAGGTGAGGTCGGCGGACGGTACCTCGCTGTACGACTCGCGGGACGCGGCCACGCCGCGCGCCGCGGATGCCGTCAGCGCGCAGGCAGTCAACAACGAGACGCGGCACGACGTGGGGGACGGCTGGCTGTTCGTGGCCACGGTGGACCCCGAGGAGGCCTACGCGCCGATTCAGCGCGCCGAGACGGTGGCGGTGCTCCTCACGGTGGGCTCGTTGCTGCTGGCCGGCCTGGGCGCCTGGCTGCTGGCACACGGCATGACGCGGCCCATCTCCACGCTGAGCGAGGTGGTGGGGCGCATCGTCCGCGAGGGCGACCTCACCCAGCGCGTGGCGGTGCCGTCACGCCGTGACGAGGTGGGCGAGCTGGCGCAGGCCTTCTCGCGGATGATGAACCACCTGCGCGAGTCCACCGCCAGCCTCCAGCAGGGGACGAAGGTGCTGGGGCAGACGGTGGCCGAGCTCACCAGCGCGGCGTCCCAGCAGGAGCGCAACCTGTCACGCCAGGCCGCGGCGCTGCAGGAGACGCAGGTGACGGCGCAGGAAATCAAGCAGACGTCGATGATGGCGGCGGACCGCTCGCAGGCGGTGCTCGGCGCGTCCGCGCGGGCCCGCGAGGTGGGCTCCGCGGGTGAGGCCACCGTCAGCGCCAGCCTCCAGGGCTTCGAGCAGCTGCGCGAGCAGGTGGGGCGCATGGCCACCAGCATCTCCGCGCTGGCGGACCGCACGCAGCAGATCGACGGCATCACCCAGACGGTGAAGGACCTGGCGGACCAGTCCAACATGCTGGCGCTCAACGCGGCCATTGAGTCCGTGCGCTCGGGTGAGCACGGCAAGGGCTTTGGCGTGGTGGCGCGCGAGATTCGCAGCCTCGCGGACCAGTCCATCACCTCGACGGGGCGGGTGCGCGAAATCCTCGAGGACATCCGCCGGGCCATCCAGGCCACGGTGGGCATCTCCGAGGAGGGGCAGCGGCGCACCGAGGTGGGCCTGGGCCAGGTGCGCGCCAGCGGTGACAGCCTGCGCGAGCTGGCGGGCATCATCCAGGACAACGCAAACGCGGCGCAGCAGATTGCCGCGGCGGTCACGCAGCAGAACGCCGGCGTCGCGCAGATCTTCACCGCGGTGACGGACCTGTCCAAGATGATGGAAGAGACGATGCAGGGCCTGAAGGGCACCCAGCAGACCACCGAGCTGTTGCGCGACGTGGCGCAGCGCATGGAAGTGGTGGCGGGCACCTACCGCGTCTGACGAGACGGAACACCGGCTCCCGTTCCCGGGAACGGGAGGCCGGTCACCATGGCTCAGCCGTTCGAGTTGCGCGTGTCCGCCGAGGAGAGGTCCGCATCGTTGCCCTCGCCCCCGGCGGTGCCGTCCGCGCCGTAGGACAGGATGACAGGCTTGCCGCCCTCGTTGAGGTACACGTAGTCATTGTTCCACGGGTCCTTGGGCAGCTGATCCAGCGTGTGCCCCTCCACCAGCGCTGACAGGCCGGTCGCCGTGTCCGGGAACTTGCCCTTCTTCGTGTAGTGGAGCTTGAGCGCCGTCTGGATGTTCTTGATGTCCAGCGCGGCGGTGTCCCTCCGGGCCGCCTCCAGCTGGGGAATCACGGCGACGCCCACGGCCGCTGCGATGAGGCCGAGAATGGTGATGACCACCATGATTTCGATGAGCGTCATTCCGCGGTTGCGACGACGACGAAGCTGCTTCTGCTTGTTGGGATTCATGACTGTTTTGACCTCACGTGACGTTCTGGCAGGCCACCCCTCCGACTTCGTGTCGCCATGTCGTCAGCCCCCCTGGCTGCGGGCATGGCGGGGCCTGCGTGAGCCCGCGTCCGACCATGGGAAGCGGGCTCGGATGGGTGTCAGTGCAGGCCGCGTGCCGGGACGTCGGGCGACGCTCACCCCTCGGAGATGGCTCCTGCGCGCACGGTGAAGTCCCGCCGCGTGAAGCGTGCGGCCAGCTCCTCGGGCCGGTCCGCGTAGGAGGTCCCCGCCTCGGAGCTGGGGATGAGGTGGTAGGCGGCCCGCACGGCGTCGGCGCCCACCTCCACCACGGTGAAGCCCTGCGCGCCGGTGTCCACGAAGGCGATGCCCGGGTTGCCCTCGCGCAGCGTGGCGTTCTGCTCGGTGACGACGTAGCGGAACACCGCCGAGCCGGGAGGGAAGCCCGCCGCCGTCACCTGCTCGGCCGCTTCCTCCTGCACCGACGCGGAGGAGATGGACGGCGCGGTGAGGGCCGGCACGCCCGCCTCCACCGAGGCGAAGGCGGCGTGGATGTCACCCGACACGACGACCGTCCTATCCGACGTGAGCCCGCGCAGCTGCCCCAGCAGCCGCGCCCGCGCCTGGGGGAAGCCGTCCCACTGGTCCACGTCGAAGTAGTAGCGGTTGCGCACCGTCACGGGCTCGACGTCCGGCTTGTTGCTCAGGTCCCACACCATGGAGGTGGCCGACACCGAGCTGACCAGCACCTTCCACGTCTGCGGGCCGGCCGCCGCGTCCCGCACGAAGGCCGACTGCTCCGGGCCCAGCGCGTCCTGGGCCGCGCCTCCCGTGGATACGTCGCGCCACGCGGCGTACACGTCGTACGTGTCCTTCACCACCACGTAGCGCGAGCCCAGCCGGGAGAAGAGCGCCGTCTTCCCCAGGTGCACGAAGGCGATGCCCCGCGCCTTGCCAGCAGGGTCGATGGGAGCCCGGCCCACCTGGGCGAGCACCGGGTTGACGTACGCCAGCGCCAGCGGGCCTCGCACCACCGCGGCGGCGCGGGTGGCCGCCTCCTGCGCCGTCAGCCCCGCCGCCACCGCGAGCTGCTGGTAGGCCTGGAGCAGGATGCCCTTGGCCTCGGCGTACTCCGGCGCGTCGATGTCGACATAGGCGAAGGTGTCCGCCGCGAAGGCCGCCGCCACCCCCAGCGTCGCCAGGGCCGCCGCGTCCACGGCCACGGTAGCGGGCCAGGCGTCCTCGGGGATGAGGTGGTCGGGGCGCCGGGTGCGGTAGTCGGTGACGATGAGCCGCAGCGAGGCGCCGAAGTCGAGCGCGCGCCACAGCCGCGTGTCCGGGTAGACGCGGGTGGCATCCAGGTCGACCGGGCCGCCGGACACGTCCTCGGGGTCCACCGGGAGGTACTCGAAGAAGGCGAGCTCCGCGTTGCGGCGCCGCTCCACCTGGAGCTCGTCCTGGCGTCCGTCCGTGTAGCTGGCGTGTGCGTCCCACGAGTCGTCGGAGAACTCGTGGTCGTCCCAGACGGAGACGAACGGGTAGCGCTCGTGCGCGCCCTGGAGGAACGGGTCCGTGCGGTATGTCCGGTACAGGTCCCGGTAGTTGGACAGTGACGCGGCCGCGAGCACGGGGCCCAGTCGCAGCGCGCCCTCCGGCTCGCGGAAGCGCACCTGGCGCGCGCCCTCGGGAGGCGCCGCCTCGGGCGTCGTCTCGTAGACGTAGTCCCCGAGGAACACCACGAAGTCCAGGTCCTCGTCGAGCTGCAGCAGGCGCTGCCAGGCGTTGTAGTAGCGCCCGTTGTAGTTCTGGCAGTTGGCCACCACGAAGCGCACCGGCTCGCCCGAGCCCGCCTCCGGCGCGGTGCGCGTGCGCCCCACGGGCGACGAGACGCGCCGTCCGTTCTTCGCGTAGAGGAACCGGTAGAAGTACCGGGTGCGGGGCGCCAGGCCGACGACCTTCACCTTGACGACGTGGTCATGCGCCGCGGTGGCGGGCACGTCCACGAACTCCAGGACGCGCTCCTTGAAGCGCTCGTGGGTGGAGACCTGGAGGGTGAGCCGCAGGTCATCGCCGGGGTTGCCCACATCCTCCACGCGTGTCCAGAGCACCACGCTCCCCGGACGTGGGTCTCCCGACGCCACGGACTGCGGGAAGAAGGCGCGGTCCTCGACGATGGGCATGTCGTCGCCATCGTCCGAGCAACCGAACGCGGTGCTCGCGGCCACGGCGACGAAGCACTTCAGGACGGACCGGCGATCCAGCACTCGCGACATGAGGCGTCTCCTCGGCGGACCGGGAGTCAGGCCCCCGGGAAACGCGCGAGGTTACGGGGCGCGGGGCGCGGCTCCATGGGGCCCGGGGCTGCCCGTCCGTCCGCTTCCCGCCAGCGCCGTGCGCCGATGGGGCAGGGGGACGTCGTCGCGTGCGAGGGCTAGTCGTAGCATTCGCCAGCAGCCTGCTCGGCGTGGCGGAGCATCTCGCGCAGCTCTGCTTCGACCTCGCTGGCCGCGTCCTCCCACGTCATGTCCTGCCAGCCGGGTGGCGGATTGCGCCCGCCGGCCTCTTCGCACGACACCTGGCTGGGCTCGGGGTGCTCAGCGAATGCGTGCCAATGGGACGTATCGATGTACGGCACATGGACCCCCAAGGGTGGATGCCTCCCTTTATGCCTTGGGGGTCTGACGTGCTGACGGCCGGGAGGTCCGGACACCCTCACCAGGGGCGCTCGCGCCGGCGCTGTTTCCCCTGGAGAACAGGCTGCTGCGTCCTGGCGAGCGGCTCCCCCGCGAGGCGTGTGCGTGTCCAGGGAGGGCTTGCCTGCCCGCAGGCAGTCGCGCACCCACGCCTCGCAGCGCCATGACCAGCCCATGCGCGACGTCTGGCGCTCCCAGCGTTCCGCTCTAACGAGGCGGGTTCATGCGGCGGATGCACGCATGCACCCAGGCCTCGTACCGCCACGGGTCCTTCAACCCGGCAATCCTCACGCGGCGGGCATTGTCCTGGAGCAGCGCCTTGCGCCCCAGGGTCCGGTTCGCTTCCCGGGGCTTGAAGGTCAGGCGCAGCGAGGCCGTGCCCGTGAGCCGCTCCCAGGGGCCTCGCGAGCGCTCCACGTCGAGCAGGTCGTCATAGGGGATGAAGCCCTGGCTCCCGCACTCCACGCCGCGGTGCGTGAAGGAGTACAGCCCCGGGACCTTCGTGCGGACCAGGACGCGGATGGCCACGAACATCAGCGACCAGCTCAGGGCCATGGCCAGCCAGTAGAGCCAGAGGGGAAGGACGCCGTACTTGAAGATGGGAAGCCACCTGCCGAGCGCGGCCACGTAGCAGGGCAGCAGGGCCACGAGGAGGGACAGCACGCTGGCCGGCGCCACCAAGAGCTTTCCGAGCGGGAAGGGGGCCCTGCCGGAAGGCAGGTCACTCCGGGCCTTCGTCCGCGCCCCGGCCTTGCCGCCGCCCTTGTCGGGGGGAAGGCGCCGCTCCAACTGCTGGAGCTGCCCGGTGAGGCGCTCCACGGAGGACTCCAGCGTGCGCCGCTGCGTCTCCAGGTTCTGGAGTGCGTCCTGCTCTCGCGCGAGCTGGGCCTCCAGCTCGGCGATGCGCGCCTTGTCCGTGGTGTCATCCGCGGTGGTGACGCCCAGCTCTTGCCGGGCCTGGGTGAGTCGGGCCTCCAGCTCGGCGATGCGCGCCTTGTCCGCGGCGTCGTCCGAGGTGACGACGCCCAGCTCTCGCCGGGTGGACGTCAGCTCACCCTGGGCGCGCTCCAGTGCATCGCGCAGCTCCCGGGTATCCGCCGGCTCCGGGCGCCGTTGCTTGAACCAGCCCATGCGCGGAGTCTACCCGCAAGGTGCGCATCCCCAGCAGCCCCCCTCCCGAACGCCCTGAATCACCGGGCCCGGGAAGATTTCCCGCGGGGGCCGTTCTCAAGCCGCAGCCACACACGTCCCCCAGGAAGCCCCTCATGAAGAAGCACCTCCTCGTCTCGGCCGCCGCCGGCCTGATGGCGCTGACCAGCGTCGCGCCTGCTCTCGCCCACGCAGCCTGTGACATCGACAGTGCGGCACAGTCCGCCCCGGGGCTGAGCTCCGGCAACTGGTACCACCGCATCGACGCGGCGGGGAACGTCGCCGCCAGTCACCCCGACGGCTACTACCAGATCAGCTCCGCCAGCATGGTGAACCGCGCCGCCTGGCTGGACGGGACGGTGGCCCGCATGCCCGTCTACAAGCCCTTCCGCGACACCGCGGTGGACGTGGCCGTGGGCTGGATGTACGGCGCCAACTCGCGCCACAACGCGGTGGACTACGTCAATGACGGCGCGTCCTTCCGGGTCGACGCGGTGGCGGACGGCACGGTCGTCTGGGTGGGCTACATGTCCAGCCCCGGCAACGTGGTCATCGTCGAGCACACCGCGCGGGACGGCTCGCGCTTCCGCACCATCTACCACCACCTGCGGGACGGCCGGGACGAGGACATCGCGCGCGCCCGCCTGACGAAGACCTGGTACGAGAAGAGCGCGGGCGCCGGCACCTGGACGTCGGCGGACGCGACCTGGAAGTTCTACCAGAACCGGGCGGACGCGGACGCGGTGGTGCTGGCGGGCAGCCCCACGGCCGCGCAGCTCAGCGCCATCGAGTCGCGCTGGGGCACCAACTCGCAGGGCATCCTCGTCACGCAGGGCCAGACGGTGAAGGCGGGCCAGCAGCTCGGCATGGCCGGCCTCACCGGCGCGCACGGGATGAACAGCAACCTCAACAACACGCACCTGCACATCATGTTCGCGCGCCCCGCGCCGCACTGGAACGGCGGGGTGCAGCAGAACCTGTGGACGCTCTTCGACCCGTACGGCCTCTACGCGCTGAGCGCCTCCTGCTACCAGACGGAGTACCCCACGGGGCAGGGCGCCCAGGCGGACCAGCACGCCGCGCACTTCGCGCCCTTCTTCCAGGAGTTCGCCGGAGTGGACTCGGGGAAGTTCCAGCAGGGCTTCAACTACTTCGCGTCCTTCGGCTGGTACCCGTACACGCTCGCCACCGAGTCCAGCGGCTGGACGTGGAAGATGGGCGGCGCGTTCCAGTACAACGCCTCCTCGCCCGTCACCCGCGGCTTCCGCACGTTCGCCCAGCACCAGGCCGACGCGGAGCTCTGGGATGACTACAACTGGCGCCCGGACAAGGTGGTGGGCATGACGGCGCCGGACGCGCCGCGCTTCACCGCCATCTACGCCCCCATCACCGGCGGCTACATCGCCCGGCACAAGATGACGCCCAGCTGGTTCGGCACCCAGATTGGCGACAACTACAACGCGGCCTACCTGCTGACGGATGCCTCCGCGTACCTGGAGGCGGGCCAGCTCTTCTTCACCGGCACCTGGGTGAAGCAGCCGGCCGTGACGGCGCAGTACCTGTACCACTCCATGACGGAGGCCCAGCTGTGGGACTCGGACGACACGATGAAGGCCGCCGGCCTCAAGATGGTCCAGGTCTCCAAGTACTCGCACCCCGGCCTGGGAGACAGGTACATGGCGCTCTGGCACGTGTCGGGCAAGACGCTCGTCCCCGTGCTCGAGCTCACATCGGATCAGTTCCGGACCTACCGCGACATCTACGTGGACCTGCTCAACTACCGCATCCGCCACGTGAGCGCGTACGGCGGGAAGTACGCGGTCATCTTCGAGAAGTAGCGTAGGGATTCCAGGGGGTTGGACGCACGTACACAAGGATCCAGCCCTCGTTCGTTTTTGGAAAGTAAGAGCAGGTCGCCTTCCACCCGGGGGGCGGCCTCGCGAACGAGGGGGGGGACATGGCGCCGGCCTACGACGCACTGGTCATTGGCACCGGATTTGGTGGAGCGGTGGCGGCCTGCCGGCTGGCCCAGGCAGGGCTGTCCGTGCGCGTGCTGGAGCGGGGGCTCCGGTATCCCAAGGGGGGCTTTCCCCGGGACTGGGAGGACCCGCTCAACGGCTGGCTGTGGAAGCACGGCCAGGGGCTGTTCGACGTGAAGCTGCTGCCGGGGATGAGCATCGTCCAGGCGGCGGGCTACGGAGGCGGCTCGCTCATCTACGCCAACGTCCACCTGCGCCCGCCCGCGGAGACGTTCACCTCGGACTGGCCCACCGGCTACAGCCGCGAGGCGTTGGATCCATACTTCGACCTGGTGGCGCACATGCTGGACCTCCAGCCCATCACCGCGTCCGCGCGCGGCCTGCCCACGAAGACGAAGCGGATGAAGGACGTGGCCCGCCAGCTCGGGCGGGAGCAGCAGTTCTTCTACCCGGACCTGGCCGTGCGCTTCACTCCCGCGGGCGAGCCCCTCCCCAACAAGTTCGGCGTGTCGCAGGAGGGCTGCAACTTCTGCGGTGAGTGCGACATCGGCTGCAACGTCCGCGCGAAGAACACGCTGGACCTCAACTACCTGGCCGTCGCGGAGCAGCGCGGCGCCGAGGTGTCCACCCAGGCCGAGGCCACCCGCATCGAGCCGCTCTCTCCGGAGGGCTACCGCGTCACCTACACGGACCATGGCGCGGGCGGCCTCGCGCGCACCGTGGACGCGCGCCGCGTCTTCCTGTGCGCGGGCGCGGTGAACACCACGGAGCTGCTGCTGCGCTGCCGCGACGAGTGGGGCACGCTGCCGCGCCTCGGGGAGAAGCTGGGCTGCCGCTACTCGGCCAACGGGGACTTCCTCGCGTTCGCGATGGAGACGCGCGAGGTGTGGGACGCGTCCGAGGGGCCCACCATCACCACCAGCCTGGTGGTGGACCAGGGGGAGGGGAAGGACAAGACGTGGTTCGTCTTCCAGGAGGGCGGGCACCCGGCGCAGCTGGCCGGCCTGCTCCCGGCGCTGGACGCGGGGAAGGACCTCAAGGTGCCCGCGGACCTGCTCCAGAAGGAGCTGGTGAAGACGCTGCGGCACCGCTCGCGCGAGCTGGCCTCCATCGAAGGCGAGCGCGGGCGCTTCCACGCGGTGTTCCTGGCCATGGGGCGTGACAGGGCCAATGGCCGGCTGGCGCTGCGTCCCCTCACGGGGGAGATGGAGGTGCGCTGGGACGTGCCCTCCAACCTGCCGCTGTACCGGACGCAGGAGCAGCTGTCCCAGGACATCGCCCGGGCCCTGGGGGCGCGCGCCGTCTACAACCCGCTGTGGGAGCGGCTCCACATCCCCGTGTCCGTCCACAACCTGGGCGGCTGCGCCATGGCCGAGGAGCCCGCGTACGGCGTCCTCACCCCGGACGGCGAGGTGCACGGCCACCCCGGCCTGTACGTGCTGGACGGCGCCGCGCTGCCCGCGAGCACGGGCGTCAACCCCTCGTCCACCATCGCCGCGGTGGCCGAGCGCAACGTGGAGCAGGCCATCCGCGTCGCGCTGGGCAACCCCGCGTGGACCGCGCCGGAGCGCGCCGGTGTCCAGCCCTACAGCGCGGCGATGCGCGTCTCGGGACCGGTGGCGCCGGCCCGCGTGGTGCCGAGGGAGGACCCGATGCGCACGGTGGTGATTCCGGAGGGTGGCACGGTGGCCTCGCCCACGCAGGTGGTGGGCCTGCGCTTCACCGAGCGGATGCGGGGCTTCCACTCGCCGGGCCACGCGCCGGCGGACGACTTCGTGGGCGCGGAGCGGGCGGGCAAGCGCGCGGGGCAGGTGGCGGAGTTCGTCGTCACCATCACCCTGCCAAGCCTGGACCGCTTCCTGGAGGAGAAGGCCCACGGCGGCATCGCCCAGGGCACCGTCCACGTCCGCGGCCTCACGCCTCCCGAGGGGGCGGACGTGGAGAATGGCGTCTTCAACCTCTTCGTGGACACGGACAGCTTCTACGAGCGGCGGATGCTCTACCTGCTCCCGTTCACCGGCGTGGACGGCAAGCGCTACCTGCTGGACGGGTACAAGGAGGTTCGCGACGACGACGGCTTCGACGTGTGGAACGACACGTCCACGCTCTACACCGTCATCCGCGAGGGCTCGGAGCGCCACGGGCCCGTGGTGTCCAGCGGCATCATCCGCCTGCACCTGCCGGACTTCCTCCAGCAGCTCACCACCTTCGCCGTGCTGGGCACGACGTCGCCCGCGGTGAAGGCGGACGCGCTCAAGCGCTTCGGCGGCATGTTCATGGGCCACCTCTGGGACGTCTTCGCCCGCACGAAGCTGCAATAGGAGAGACACCGCTTGGCGAAAACAACGGCTACGGCAACGCGGTACGACGTGGTGGTGGTGGGCTCGGGCTTCGGGGGCTCCATCAGCGCGCTGCGTCTGGCACAGGCGGGGAAGGCGGTCGCGGTGCTGGAGCGCGGCCGGAGGTACCGGCCCGGCGACTTCCCGCGCGACGTGCGGCGCGCGGACGAGGTGCTCTGGCGCCACCCGTCGCGTCTGGAGGCGCAGGGCCTGTATGACGTGCGCTTCCTGTCCGGCATCGGCACGGTGACGGCCAGCGGGGTAGGGGGCGGCTCGCTCATCTACGCCAACGTCCACGTGCGGCCGGACGCCGTCGTCTTCGAGGACCCGCGCTGGCCCCGGAGCTACAGCCGCGCCTCGCTGGAGCCGTACTTCGACAAGGTGGCCCGGGAGCTGCGGCTGGAGTCCACGCCCGTGTCCATCGACCTGCGCAAGCGCGAGCTCTTCCAGCGCGCGGGCGCCCGCATGGGCCGCGAGACGTTCGACCCGCCGCTGGCCGTGGCCTGGAAGGAGTCACCGGGGCCGGGCCGGAAGGTGTGCCAGCTCTGCTCCGAGTGTGAGTTCGGCTGCCAGCACGGCGCGAAGAACACCATGGACCAGACGTACCTGGCGCGCGCGGAGGCGCTCGGCGCCACGGTGGTTGCGCGCACGCTCGTGTCCCATGTGGAGCCGGTGCGGGGTGGATACCGGGTCCACTGTCAGGACCTGGCGACCGGCGAGCGGACGGCGGTGGAGGGCTCGCGCGTCATCCTCGCCGCGGGCACGCTGGGCACGGTGGAGATCCTCCTGCGCAGCCGGGACGGCGCGCGCAGCCTGCCTCGGGTGAGCGCACGGCTGGGGCACGGCTACTCGGGCAACGGAGACTTCCTGGGCTCGCTGCACGGCGCGCGCGAGGACATGCAGCCGTGGGTGGGACCGGACGTGTCCACGGTGATGCGCTTCACGGAGGCCAAGCCGCGCTTCACGCTGGTGCCGGCCACGTTCAACCGGCCCGCCACGGAGGTGCTCGCGGGCCTGGGGCAGCCGAGGCTCGGTCCCTTCCAGGGCATCGGCGCGCCGCTGTGGACCTTGCTGGGGCCCGTCGTCCACAAGGCCTTCTCGGCGGGGCTCCTGAGCAAGCCGCTGCGCAATGGCGTGGACCCGGCGCGCACGTGCAACCTCTTCGGCATCGGCCAGGACAACGCCAACGGGCGCATGGGGCTGAAGGGCGGCCGGCTGGACGTGGAGTGGAACTACGCCGGGGAGAACAAGGCGCTGGTGGAGCGCATGACGGTGGCCATGCAGGAGCTGGCGTCCCAGTACGGCGGCACGTACGCGCCGCTGGTGACGTGGCAGCTCTTCAAGCGGCCCTTCACGGTGCACTCGCTGGGCGGGGCACACCTGGCGGACTCGCCCGAGCGCGGCGTGGTGTCCACCGAGGGCGAGGTGTTCCACTACCCCGGCCTGCACGTGGCGGACGGCTCCGTCATTCCCACCGCCATCGGCTTCCATCCGGTGATGACCATCAGCGCGGTGTCCGAGCGCATCGCCGAGGCCGTGGCTCGAGGCTTCTGACCCCTTTGCGGGCGGCGAGGGCCGCCTGATTCTCGCGGTTGAGGATACGAGTATGGACACGCTACCGACGGCCGAGCGCCACGACTTCACCGCGGGCGACGGCGCCCCACTGCAGCTCACGCGCTACCAGGGCGGGACGAAGGGCCCGGTGCTGCTGGTGCACGGGGCGGGCGTGTGGAGCGGCATGTTCATGCTGCCCACCATCCGGGAGAACTTCGTGCAGTACCTGGTGCGCCACGGCTACGACACGTGGCTGCTGGACTGGCGGGCCAGCGTGGAGCTGCCGCTGCGCCAGTTCACGCTGGACGACGCGGCGGAGCACGACATGCCGGCCGCCGTGCGCAAGGTGCGCGAGGTGACGCGCTCGGAGACGGTGCAGGCGGTGGTGCACTGTGCGGGCTCGGTGGCGTTCTTCATGGCGCTGGCGGCGGGGCGCATGCCGTCGGTGCGCAGCGTCGTGGCCTCCCAGGTGGCGCTGCACCAGATCGTCCCGCCCGTCACCCAGCTCAAGGCCATGCTCCGCCTGCCCGAGGTGCTGGACGTGACGCTGGACTACCTGTCACCGGACGAGGACCCGGCGAACCCGCTGTGGCAGGAGGCCTTCGGCAAGGTGTCCGACCTGCTCCACCACGAGTGTGACAGCACGGTGTGCCACCGGCTGACGTTCATGTACGGGCACCTGTACCGGCACGGACGGCTGAACCGCGAGACGCACGAGCGGCTGGACGAGCAGTTCGGCCCCTGCAACATGCTGACGTTCCGCCACCTGGCGCAGATGGCGCGCGCGGGGCAGGCGGTGGCCTTCGACCACGGGAAGGAGGAGAACCTCCGCAGGTACGGCCGCCCCACGCCGCCGTCCTACCTGCGGCCGGAGCACCTCAAGCTCCCCATCACCTTCCTGTCCGGCGAGCAGAACGGGACGTACATGCCCGCCTCCACGGAGCTGACCTTCGAGTGGCTCCGCGAGGAGAACGGGGCCGACCTCTACCAGCGCAGGGTGCTGGAGGGGTACGGCCACCTGGACACGTTCATGGGCAGCACGGCCGCGCGCGACACGTACCCCGTGGTGCTGGAGGCGCTGGAGGCCACGGGCTGAGCGCCGCGCCTGGCTCCGGAGCCTGGTTCCGGAGCCTAATTTCGGAGCCTAATTTCGGAGCCGGAGGAGCGTGAAGGGCTGCGGCAGCGGCAGCATGGCCGGGAGCGGTGCTTCCGGCTCACGAGCGGGGACGGGGGCGGGCGTGAAAGAGGCCTCGACGTCCGCCCAGACCACCAGCTCCGACGACAGGTCGGCGAAGAGGTGCTGGAGCTCGTCCTCGCGACCTCGCCAGTGCTTCGGCACGGGGGACTGACGGGGACTGCGTCCCATGAGTCGCGGGCCACCCTTCCGACGCCGGGCCCGCTTCGCACCCAGGCTCATGTGGGGACGGGTGCGGTTACGTCTGGAGCGCCTTTCCATCGGGCGGTATTCGCGCGGCCTCACGGTGGTCATCCTCGAGTGCTGTTCACGCCGCGCTCCATGACGGCAGGAGACCACGTACGTGATCGCCCCTGTGTCATGGAACCGTCATGGTTTCTCCATCCGTTCCCAACGGCCCGCCGTCGAAAAAGTTCCACACGAAGGCGGTGCTCGCGCATCAGCGATCCTGATCTGCCCCACAACCCGGTCTTGCTGGATCCTCAAACGATCCGGGAAGAAGGCGGCGAGCAGGAAGCCGGCGGCGAAGAAGGCCGCGCGCGGGCTCAGCCGGAGATGACGAAGCGGCGCTGCCCCAGCACTCCGCCGTCCATCTCCACCACGTCTCCCGCCTTCAGCATGCGCGGGTTGCGAGCATGGGCCCGCAGCGCGGCGGACAGCCTCGCGCCGGGCCCCAGCAGCGCCGCCAGCCGCCGCTTCCACGCGGGCACGGTGAAGGCCACGCCCGACGGTGTCCCCGTGAGCACGACATCGCCCTTCTCCAGCACGCCCGACGGCGCGGCGCGAGCGGCGCGCAGCAGCAGCTCCCGGGGCGCGGCGACCAGGTCCATGGTCCGGCCCTTCTGCCGGAGCTCACCGTTCACCGTGAGGGTGAGCGTCACGTCCAGGCACGCCGCCGCCTGTGGCACGTCCGGCGCCCAGAGCACGCGCCCGGCCACGAGGAAGCCCGCGAAGCTCTTCGCCGCGCTCCAGAAGGCCATCCGGTCCGCCCGGCCCTCACCCAGCACCTGCACCGAGCGCGCCGTCACGTCGTTGGCCAGGAAGTACCCCACCGGAGGCGCATAGCCGGGCTTCTCCACATCTTCCCGGCGCACGTCGTCCAGCATCAGCAGCCCCAGCTCCACCTCGTAGTCCAGCAGCGGGGGCAGGCTCTCGAAGCGCGAGGCCAGCCGCGAGCCCAGCGCCGCGTCCAGCCTCGACACGGCCTCCACCATCACCGCGCGCGACGGGCTGACGACTTCGTCTCCCTCGCGCAGCAGCGACGAGGCGTCCTTCGCGAAGACCGCGGGGCCCTCCGCGTCCGAGGCGCCCGTCTCGTTGATGTGGGCCGCGTACGTCAGGCCGAGCGCATGCACCCGCTTCGGCGCCAGCTCCAGCGGCCGCGTGCTCCCGGGCGTGCGCTTCGGATCCAACGCACGCATCACCGCGGGTTCCGCCGGCTGCTGGGTCATCCGAAGCATCACGTGCCCTCCACGGCCCGGAGTGAGGTCTCCTCCGGTCCGGTGAGGTGGGTACCATCCCATGCGATGTAACGCACGCCCTCCAGGGGCTCGGGGGCGTGGAACTCCAGCGCTCCCACGGTGGAGGTGAGCCGGCCCTCCGGCCTCCACGCCGCGAGGGGATGAGCACGAGTGGAAAGTTCCACTTCACATGTGGCCACGTCGCTCTGCGCCACGTGGACGTCCCAGCCCATCGGGTCCCGGTACACGTAGCCCACCAGCGTCCGCGGGTCGCACCACGCCCGGCCCTTCATCGACACCGTCGCCGACGTCGCGTGGAAGAGGAGCTCGCCCGCGCGAGGAACCTCCATCCGGGTGAACAGCAGTCCGGGCACCTCGTGGAAGGCGTGCTGCTGTCGCGCGGTGCGCAGGTAGATGGGCGTGAGGCGCGGGCTGACGGGCCCGCGCTTCGGCAGCACCGACAGCGCTTCGAGCCGGGCGTCCGGGTCCTCGCGGAAGCGAGGCACATACAGCCACGTCAGCTCCTCGAGGCGCCGGTGGCCCCACAGGTGCTTCTGCAGGCCCGGCGCGCCCTGGACGTCGTACCGGTGTCCGTCCACGGTGACGGTGCCGGTGAAGGTGATGTCGTCGTGCGCATGGGCGACGTGCGTGGTGAGCGGCAGCAGGTCGATGCCCCGCGGCGCGCGGCGGACGGCGGGCGCTGACTCCGGGGTGAAGCGCAGGTCCCAGTCGATGGCATGCCCACCCGAGGCGACGCGGCCACGGCACCGGCCCGGCGCCAGCTCCGAGTCTCCGATGCGGATGCCGAAGCGCTCCGGCGTGCCGGCGTCGAAGTCGGAGAGGGGATGGAGCGACTTCAGCGCCAGGGCGGGCGTCGAAGCCTCCGAGTCGAAGGCCGCGGCCCACACGGTGGCGCGGGGCGCTCCGGGTGCCCCCGGGGCGGGCGTGAAGAGCGTGTACCGCAGCCACCAGGCGCGCGCTCCGCCCGGGTCGAGCACCACGAGGAACCAGATCTCGAAGTTCCCGGGTTGCCCCTTCCAGCGCGGCAGGTTGGCGCGCTCGCTCGAAGGCATGTCGTCTCCCCCTCAGGGACGGCGGAAGCACGCCGTCCGGGGGCTAACGTCGCAGAGCGGGGGCGTCCGGGGCAAGCACGGTTCAGCGCCCGGAGTCGCTCCACGTCACCCGGTAGGTGACGCTGTTGTCGTCGTACTGGCGCACCTCCACCCCCGTCGCGGCACCGCCCGCGGCGCGGCTCATGGCCAGCATGACGCCCTGCTTGAAGTAGCGCAGCTTGCCGGGCTCGTTCAGCCACACCTCCGCCTCGCCCGGCCCGCGCTCGGTGATGCGCACCTCGGTGTAGTTGTTGCTCGTGCGGAAGCCGTGCTGCGCCTTCAAGAGCATCCGCCAGGGCCCCAGCAGCTTCATCACCCCGAGCAGGGCGCGGCCCATCAGCGTGTCGCGGTAGCCGTCAATCATCCGCTCGCCGAGCAGCCGCCACGCGACTTCGTCCGGCTCCTCCGGGTGCAGCGTCTTCGCCGTGAGCGCCACGCAGCGGATCCACGTCTCCAGCGGATAGGCGGGCAGCAGCGGCCGGTCCAGGTCCAGCCCCTCGCCACGGAGCCGGTCCTTGAGGAGGGGCGTCACGCGTCCCGTCAGCCCCCGGACGAAGAGGCCCTCGACAATCGGGGGGAAGACGAGTCGCTCGGACATGATGTGCATATTCCATCCCGGGCCCTACCGGCGGGGTCAAGCCCCGCGGTCGGGTTCCTGTGTTGTCTCAGGATGGAACGCACGCCAGACCACGAATTACCTTCGCGCACCCGGGTGGAGGTGGCAGGGTGGCCGACCGCCGTCTTCACCGTGCCACGGTGTCGCAGCGTCCCTCCGGCCGGAAGGGCAGGGCATACAGCCGCCGCTGGCCGGTGCCGTCCTGGGCCGTGAAGAACACATCCCAGCCCGAGCGCACGAAGTGCTCGGGCATCGAGTCCCAGGCGCCCGCCGCCAGCTCCCCGAGTGACACCGTTCCTGTCTGGGTGCCGTTGCTCGTCCAGGCCTCCCGGCCGCACCCCCCGGTGCTCGCGCTGAAGAACAGGTTGTCCTGGTGCACCGTCAGGCCTTCGGGGAACGAGCCCGCCGCGCCCGGCTCGAGGTCCGCGAAGAGGAGCGTCCCCGCCTCCGTGCCGTCGCTCACCCACAGCTCGCGCCCGCGCTGCCCGTCGTCCGCGCTGAAGAAGAGCCGGCGTCCCATGACGATGAAGCCCCCGGGCGAGGAGCCCTCCTCACCGGGGTAGAGGTCCTTCACGCGCTTCGTTCCCTTCGCGGTGCCGTCGCTGCGCCACAGCTCCGTGTCCATGCCATGCGCGTCCGTGGAGCCGGCGAAGTACAGCTTGCCGCCGAACGCCACCAGGTCGCTCGCGGTGGCCAGCTCCGCCACCATCATGGGCGGCCCGCCGTCCGTCGCCATCAGGTGGAGCCGGTGGCCGTGCAGGTCACCCTTGACGAAGAACACGCGCCGCCCCACGGGCGTGAGGGCCCCGACGATGGCGCCCTCGCTCGACAGGCGCATCAGCTCGGTGAGCTGCCCCTGTTCGTTGAGCCGCATCACCGCGGTGAAGAAGACCTGGACCTGGGCGATGAAGTAGAGCGAGCCATCTCCCGCGCGCACGAAGCGGTCCGGGTTGATGCCCTCGGGGCCGGGGTCCGCGTCGGCGACGAGCACCGTGCCGTCGTGGGTGCCATCGCTCTTCCACAGCTCGCGCCCGTGGTCCTCGTCGCCCGCCGTGAAGTAGAGCAGGCCGCCGTGCTCGAACAGCGAGCGGGGGAAGGAGCCCGTCTGCCCGGGCCACACGTCCCGCACCATCCGCGTGCCCGCGGGCGTCCCGTCACTCACCCACAGCTCGCGGCCATGCTCGGGGTCCTCGGCGGTGAAGAAGATTCTCTCGCCCACGCGGGTGAGCTGGGTGGGCGGCATGCCCGTGGGCCCCGGGGCGAAGTCCTTCACCATCCGCGTCCCCGAGCCCCGGGTGCCGCTGCTGAGCCACAGCGCGCCTCCGTCGTCGGACGTCCCCGCGAAGAAGTAGAGGGCGTCGCTGCCATGCACCGGAATGCGCGCCTCCGGATCACTGGTGAGGAGGGCGGGGCCCAGCGGGACGGCGGCGTTGGAGCACACCTGCCAGGGACTGGCCGCCTGGGCGGAGGTCGCTCCGTTCTCTGCGGCCGCACCAGGCTCGGGCGTGGAACAGCCGGCGAGCACGGCCAGCAGCACGGACAGCGGACGCCAGCACCTCATGACAACCTCCTCGTTTGAAGGGACCCGCGCAATCTGGTCGTCCGGGACCTGATGCCCACCCGTGCCAGGGGACGGGGGCAGCCACCGGCGAACGACAGTCCGCGCCGCGAGGCAACACTCGCCTGGACGCGAGGACCGATTGGCGCGCGGCGCCCGCCCCTTAGGTTCTGTCCCTCCAACCGGCAACACGGACCCGGAGGCCGCAATGTCGTGGAGCACCCTCATCACCCGGCGACAGGTGTTCACCTGCTGTCTCATCGCGGGCCTGGTGCTGGCCGGCACCGCCCGGGCGCAGACCGCGCCCGCGGACGTCGGGGTGTGGTCCAGCGTGATGACGTGGCCCATCTCCGCCACGCACACCCACCTGCAGCCGGATGGGAAGGTGATGTTCTTCGGCGAGTTCGGCGAGGGAGACGACCCTCCCAGGCGCTGGGACCCCGTCACCAACGCCGTCACCTCGCTGCCGAGGACCGACCCCGTCTACAACATCTTCTGTGCCGGACACTCCTACCTCGCGGACGGCAAGCTGCTCGTGACGGGAGGCCACATCGAGAGCCACGTGGGGCTCCCGGACGCGAGCCTCTTCGACGCCGCCACCTCGTCGTGGACCCGCCTGCCCGACATGAACGCGGGGCGCTGGTATCCGACGAACACGACGCTCTCCAACGGCGATGTGATGGTCCTCTCCGGCGAGGTCAGCGGCGTGGGGGACATCAACGAAATCCCGCAGCGCTACCTGGCCAGCACCCGCACCTGGCGGACGATGACGGGGGCGCGGCTCGACATGCCGTACTACCCGCGCACGTTCCTCGCGCCGGATGGGCGACTGTTCCTGGCCGGGCCCTCGCGGATCAGCCGCTGGATGACGGTGTCGGGCACGGGGGCCTGGACCACGGGCCCCTCCAGCAGGTTCGGCTCGCGCTCGTATGGGCCGGCGGTGCTGCTGGACGGCCGCGTGTACCTCATCGGCGGGGGAGACCCGCCCACGGCCACCGTGGAGCGCATCGACCTGCGGGCCTCGTCGCCCTCGTGGGAGTACGTGGCGTCGATGCTCACGGCGCGGCGCCAGCACAACGCCACGCTCCTTCCCGATGGCAAGGTGCTCGTCACGGGGGGCAGCCGGGGCAGCGGCTTCGACAACTCGGGCTCTCCCGTCCTGAATGCGGAGGTCTATGACCCGGCCGCCAACAAGTGGACGCGGCTGGCGAGCAACACCGTGTACCGGGGCTATCACGCCACGGCGCTGCTGCTGCCGGACGGGCGCGTGCTGAGCGCGGGAGGGCGCAACCGGCGCACGGCGGAGGTGTACTCTCCGCCCTATCTCTTCAAGGGCGCGAGGCCGGCGGTCAGCTCGGCGCCGGCCACGGTGAGCCCGGGGACGACGTTCAGCATCGGCACGCCGGACGCGGCGCGCATCTCCCGGGTGTCTCTCATCGCCCTGGGCTCGGTGACGCATTCAATCGACATGAACCAGCGGCTGGTGACGCTGGGCTTCACGCGAAGCACGGGCAGCCTCACGGTGAGCGCGCCGCCTGACAACCACGCGGCGCCGCCGGGGTACTACCAGCTGTTCCTGGTGAACGACGTGGGCGTGCCCTCGGTGGGGCGGATGGTGCGCATCACCGCGACGGCGGGGCTCGCCCAGGAGTAGCGGGGCAGGGCGTCAGACGGCCGTCCACCCGCCGTCGAGGTCGAGCACCATGCCGGTGGCGTACGTGTTCGTCGCGAGGAACAAGGCCGCGTCCGCCATGTCGGTGACGGTGCCCGGACGCTTCAGGGGGATGCGGCCGACGAACGCGTCCATGAACGCGCCGAGCTGCTCGGGCGGCACGCCCCAGTCGAGGGCGGTGTCGCGCGTGAGGCCCGGGGAGAGGACGTTGACGCGGATGCCCTTGGGAGCCAGCTCGATGGCGAGCGAGCGGCCCATGGCGTTGACGGCGCCGCACAGGCCCGCGCCGCCGGCGTAGTTGGGCAGGGCCGCGTGGCCGGCGATGCCGGAGCAGAAGAGGATGGAGCTGCCCGGGGCCATCTTCGGCACGGCGAAGTGGCAGGCGGAGAGCTGACCGAAGAAGCGGTCATGGAACAGGTTCTTCCACGCCTGCGGCGCCACGGTGTCCACGGGGCCGAACACGGCGCCACCGGCGCACGTCGCCAGCAGGTCCACGCGAGGCACGGAGTCGATGAGGCGCTTCACCTGCGCCTCGTCGCCCACGTCCGTCTGGACGGCGCGCGCGTTGCGGCCGAGCTGCGCCACCGCGGCGTCGAGCCGCTCCTTGCGGCGCCCCGCGATGACCACCTCCGCGCCTTCCCTGGCGAACCGCTCCGCGATGGCGAAGCCGATGCCCGTGGCACCTCCCGTGACGATTGCGATCTTTCCATCCAGCGCGCCCATGACTGTCTCCTTGGTGAGGACTCGAGTGCCGCGCCTCCAGCAGAACACGGCGGAGGCGCGCCCTGGAGCGGATGGTTGCCCGGTGGCAGGCAGAGCGCGTGCCCCGGTGACGCGGCTGCGTGTGCGCGCGACGCGGGCCGCGGGCCCTGCTCCCGTAACCGGCTGAAACCCGATGATGGGAGCCACGGCACGGCGGTTGCTCTGCAGGGTCTTGAAGCCCGAGGCACCTTGCCTGGGGCCCCTGTCTCGTCGTTCCCGAGGAGATTCCCATGCATCCGTTCACCCGGTCCGCACGGCGCTCGCGCGCTGGCGGCGCGGCGCTCGCGCTCGCCTTTTCGCTGCTGCTCCTCGTCGCTCTCGTCCTCACGCCCAGGCCCGCGTCCGGCTTCACCCAGAGCGGCGCGGGAATCTTCATCGGCAATGGCATTCCCATGGGCCACGAGTGGGTCACCCGGCTGGCGGTGCTCGAGCTGATTGGCGGCGACCCCATCATGAAGCCGGACCCGAACGACCCGCGCCTGAAGTGGACGCAGGGCAAGGCGAAGAACACGAACCTCTCCGACCCCGGCGCGCAGCGGGAGCTGGCGCGCATCCGTTCCCAGCGGTACGACGACCAGCGGTACCAGTCCGCGTACAAGGCCGTCTACGACGCCATCGTGGGCGAGCGCTGGGTGGACCTCGGCGGCTTCAACGCGACGAACTCGATGCTCGGCAAGCACAACTGCTTCGACGCCGTGGCGCAGGAGCCGGTGGAGGTGCAGTACGACCACTTCATGCGCCGCTATGACGACCGCGAAGCCGACGGCGGGGTGAAGGCGGCGAAGGAGTCGCGGGCCCGCTTCGTCCAGTACTTCGTGAACGCGGCCATGGCGCCGCCGACGACGATGCGCGTGTGGGACGGCGGCGGCTACAGCGCGCAGACGGACGTGGACCGGAACTACTTCCTCTTCGGCCGGGCGGCCCACCTGTTCGAGGACTCCTTCAGCTCCGAGCACGTGGTGCGCATCCCCGCGGACAACCATGTGCGGGTGCGCCAGGTGAAGAGCTACCTGTGCGCGGCGGGCTCCGAGCAGCACACGCACTCGAACACGAAGATCCTGACGTACGAGAGCGGGGACGTCATCTGGAATCCCGGCACGCAGCTGAGCAGCGGCTGGAGCTCGTACAAGCCGAGCAACATGAAGGTGCAAGCGCTGGTGGCCACGGAGGCGACGAAGGACCTGTGGGCGGCGTTCATCCGGACCATGGGCGTCCCGCTCGCGCAGCGGCAGCAGGCGGCGACGATGGAGGCGAACCGGCTGGTGGACAACTGGCTGAGCTTCGACGAGGCGGAGAT